>NC_018742.1 GCF_000263195.1 Emticicia oligotrophica DSM 17448 | reverse complement strand
TTTAATTGAATGAATCAACATAAAGAATTACAATCATTTTTTGAAGAGTTTGGCTATCAGATTTATGAAAATATTAGCCCGAATAGTAATGGGGATAAATTAAAGAGAAACATTTTATTGAATCGTTTTCTTAATCCTGACAATGCAACATTTATGCCTTTTGTAGTAAACAATATTGAACAATTAGCTACTTATTTTCAAAATGAATATTCACAAAAAGGACCTCAAAAACCGGAATTGACATTAAACCAAAAAATTGATGCCCAACTTAGAGAGCTGCGGATTCATTTATCTGAAACCGAAATCCATCATTTGCTAAATGACAAAAAGGTAGTTACCAAATTGGCTTTAAAGAAACAAAATGAACAGGCACAAAGTCAATACAATTCAATTGAAATTAAGTTAAACCCAAAAACGGAAGACTCAACATTATCAATTAGATTTAGGCAACCGAAAATTATTATTCCAAAGGAAATTGCACAAAAAATTTCTAAAAATGATAGGAAAATGATTGCTTTGTTGATACAAAGCAATCAATCTTTCACATTCAATCTCACCGATACAATACTTCGAATTGTACCAGCCGAAAAAACGAAAAAAGAAGTACAAGCACCGCAAATGCAGAACTCTATTTTTAGCGACCTGAAACAACTTAAATTTAAAATGTAATGAAGGAAGACCTTTTACAACTCGACCTTACTTATGAAGGTGATACCGTTGTTCCTACCGAAATGTTGGCAGAACCAGAGAAATGGTTTTCACGACCAATCGAGGAACGTAATTTAATCATTGAAGAGCTTTCGGAGTTTTTTTATGGAGATAAAGATGATGTAAATGGCTCTTTTAATGTTGATTTGAATGACCCAGAAGTCATTGGATAAAATAAAACTATCAAACATGAATACACCAGTCGTCTCTGATTTTTCGACAACCGAACAACAACATATATTAGGGGCTTTTAACAAAATGAAAGTAAAGTATATTGGTTTTGATAGCTATGCAGCCAACTCTTACTCCCCTACTCTACCTTATTCAGATATTATGCTATGGGTAAAACCCACTGCTGAAAATTTTGAAGCTATCAAAAAAGCAATTAGTCTCGGTATGGGTGGTAATAACAGAGCTTTTATCAAAAAAAGTGTTGATGATTTTTTGAATTATACTGACCCAAACCAGCCTTTTTCAAGCATTGGTTTCACTAAAAATCGGGCTATTCAAATTTTCCCTATTATTTCGGGTTTTCAAAAAGGCGACTTCGATAAAGCGCTCAATGAAGCTCAGCTTCGCAAGGCTGGGGTTGTTAATACCAAAATTTTGAATGTATTACACACATATCAATCGCTCAAATTATCACAAAATAGGCATAAAGAAAAACTCTTGAATAACCTTGAAAGAGAACACGGAAAAATATTGAATATCAAGAAAACAACCACTAAATCATTCCAAAAAAAAGATTTTAACTATATACTATCCAACGTAGATTTAGAGGCTGTTTTGGAGAAGATTGGTTATGAACCAAAATTCAAAAAATGGGGAAAGGCACAACATCTTTGGGTTAGAAAATCGAATGACAGCAAAGTTGTGGTTTTTATGAATAACCGCAATATTAAAGGCTTTTTTGATGTCAATAACACCGAAAACAAAGGCACAGTCATAAACTTACTGCTCAATGAATATAACAATCGCTGGGCAGATGTCTTTACAACCCTTGATGAAGTTTTGATAAATCCAGCATTAGCGAATGTAAATGAAAATTATTCAAAAGGGAAATATCAAAACGAACAGGTTGATAAACTTTCGGAATTGAATTTAGAAGAACAGACCAAATTGCGTGAAAAAGTAATCAGAGAAGAAAATCAAATTTTACCTTATACACGCCCCAGTTATTTAAAAGAACGTGGTTTGGTCGAAAATACGATTTATGCTCCTGAGTTTTTAGGGCAAGTCAATAATATTCCTTATGAATCGAAAGAAACACAAGGTATGACTTTTTATAACACTGCTTTCCCGATGCGAAATGAATTTGGTCTAACCAGTTTCATCATTCGATTTGCCACAAGTACAGATAAACAATCTGGCAAAATTTACTTGGCAGGTCCAAAATTTGATGGTGTTTGGATGTCGAACGAATTATTAAAAACAGATAATGAAATCGTAACCTCGTTAAACGGGCAAAAATTAGCCATTCCTGCAAATACGTATGGAGCTTTGCATAAAATTGAAAAAGATGGGATAACAAAGTTTCAGTTTTCATTCAATGCTCAGTTTTTATCAGACCACAATAAAGATTCTAATAGTATTATGAGGGTAATGTTAGATAATGATGCTGGTTTTTCAAAAGCCAAAGCTCAAAGAATAATTATTACCGAAAGTCCGATTGATGCAATGTCGTTTGCTCAATTGATGGCACGACCAACGGAATACAATTTATACATTTCGACAGGTGGACATCCTGCTCCCAAACAAATTGAATTTATAAATAAAGTACTTCAAAGACATGAATCTGCTGTTATTTTAGCTATGGACAACGAAAACCCTGGTCTTAGATTTAATGCAACTGTGGCGGGCGGTTTACAACATCCGTTATTAGATAGTAGTACTGATATTAAATTCAGAATTGATTATGTGAATAACAATCAATACGTTGATGAAACCAATGAGTTCAAAAGAACTGAATCTCATCTAAAAATCGAGTTTCAAAAAAATAAAGATTTGACAATTGAAAAAATTGAGGCTTTCGTAAATAAAATTACTAAAAATGTTGGAGCATTTTTAGATAAAGATGTGGTGAAAGTAATCGAACGAAACACCAATCATCAAACAGAATCTTTCAAAATATCGATGCCAAATAGTCGTCGCCATTTATCAAAAGCATTAGATACTGTTTTAAAAATACGGGCAGAAATTGCTGGGAAAGGCAATGACCTTTTTTTTGTAAAAAAGCCCATTGAAAAAGATTGGAATGAAGATTTAATGACAAAAAAGAAACATCCAGTAGGCATTTCGTCTTTGCACACTGTAAAAACTTTGGAAGAATCGAATGAATTGCCAAAATCAAAAACAGCAACCAAGAAACTGTAAAATTCTAACAGGCAGTCTGAATTTGACTGCTTGTTAGACCCACATATCAACATTTTTCATAGACTTTCGAAAATAGGCTGTAAAATTCACCACAACTGGTTTACGGCTTTCTTTTAATGCCAGCATAGCTTCATATTGCAGGTATATATGTACTTCCATGAATTTACGAATAAAGTCTTGATTTAAAGCATTTGTCAGCACATAGTCTTTTTCGTCTTGCTTGAAGTTATAATTTGAAATAGCATTATTGAGCAAACGCCACTTTTCTTCTACGCTTTCGGCACTAAAATAGTAGTTTATGGTATCATCAGTATGATATTTCTTTTCTTCTTTTATTGTCTGTTTGGTTTCTTGCTCAAAATTTAGTTCTAATTGTTTTTTTAGTTTTTTCTCGGTCGTAATCGTAAACTTAATTTTTTCGGCAATAGGTTTTCTTTTCCCTCTTGTATAATGACAAATTTCCCAATCAAACCTTAAACTTGTTTTCTTTTCAATTTCTTTTTTACACCTTTTGAGGTAAAGATTTACAAATTTGTAATTTTCAAAAAGTGGTTCGTTCATACCGAGCAATTCTCGTAAGTAAGTTATTTCATAAATTTTTTCGCCTAAATTCAGCCACGCATTGAGATTTGTAAAAAGTTTAATCGAATACTCACTTTCCAGTTTTAGAGCCTCGCCTATTAATATATTGGTATATCCCTTTGAAATATCTAAGTATTGTTTCAAAACCAAGCCCTGAATTTTCAAGGTAATGGTATTGTTTTCAAACATTGCATAGGGAAACGGCACAATAAACCCAAAGCGATTGACTCCTTCAATTTGGTAGCGAACCTTTGTAATATCATCTAATGCCTTACGGATGCGGTCTCTATCTACTTGAAGGTTTTCGCCTAAATGAAAACTCATTTTATAAAGGCTATCAGGATTTAAGCTCTCAGAATTATAGTTTTCGCCTTGAAACGATTTTAGTTGTGCAACAAACAAAAGATGTATTTTCTCTTGGTGTAGGTCAAAATACTTTCGTATCTGGTCAATATGATTAACCACCCTTGCTACGTCTAATTCTTTGCTTGACTGACCTTTATCAACCAACACAACCTCTTGCGGTGATTCAAGTGTTGGTTCATGCTTCGATTTCATAGTTTCAAGTTGCTTCTTTTATTGTTTTCAATGTATTGTCCACAAATATACTCTTTTTTATGAATAAGGTAACAGATTGTAATTTCTTATAAATACTGTTTTTCTTACAATTTGTTACCTTATTTATTACAATCTGTTACTATAATATTACAGAATGTTACCTTAATCATTACAATCTGTTACTTTATTCTTACAATCTGTTACTTTATTGGGTGTTTATTCTTACAATCTGTTACCTTATTAGTGTATAATAAACTTATAATCAGCGAGTTACAAAATCGGACAATTATCTACAATTATCTACAAATCAATTAAATCTGACATTACAATTAAAAAAACAATTTTGATATAATTTATCTATTAGTGTTGAAATGTTTATTCTTTTAGTTTTTCGGAGATGTTGAAAAGGAAAAAATCATTAAAATTAATAGAAAAAGGGCTGGGGCGGGCGGACGAGGCTAATATTTCGTACAAATTATTAAAGATTTTCGGCGATTTTCCTCAGGTTTTGCGGTTTAAAGTTTCCTATTTAATAAATCTTACAAATTGTTACTTATACCAATAAAATATTATATTATAATATATAATATAATTAAAAATATTAATATAAAATACTTATAAGTTAATTATAGCTTTATTTGTTTCTTAGTATCAACTTTTCTAATATTGCACAATATATAATTAACTACTTCTATAACGTGATTTTCCTTTCAACCTTAATTGCTGATTTCTTTGAGTTAATTTGGAGAGTAGCATTGCTTTTATTTGTGTGTTTCTTGCCTTTTTGGACTATTTGGAGTGCCTATTTGTGGGTAAAATTGAGAGGTCGAGAAAAATTAGTAGCCAATATTATTGGAGAAAGTACCATAAAATTTAAGGTTAAACTTCATTGGTCATACATTTTACCCCAATTATCTGTTTACGATTTTTTAAAAATGCATAAAATCGTTTCAAATCTTTGGAATTTCTTCTCAATTCGTATTTTTCTGGCCGAAAATTCTTGTTTCGTCATCAAAGGTTTAATAAGCCCTCAAATACGTGAGATTCCGATACAAAATATCGTTAATATAACTGTTACATTATCCATGATTTTTGGTTCAAGATGTGGCAACATTCATATTTATCATGGCGAAAAAACTATGCTATGCTCCATAGCAAATCCGTTAGAATTAAAAGAAATCCTAATGGCAAAACCCACAAACCCAAATACAATCAAAAACCTATCCTTTATGGATTAACTGTAAGATTTCTCGAAATCGTTTTTGTACGTTTTAATTTATCAAAACACGTAAAATTTATGGTATAGGTACCTATTGAAGGCTTTACTGGCGAATATTTAATGTTAATCGAACTATTAAGAAGATTATCATAAAAAATGGGTATCCAATCTCCGCCCCGATAGCTTTTAATTGTTTTACCATCATTTATTTCAATATTTCCGTCGTAATTATTTGTAGGCTGAACAATTAGGTAATAGACTTGATTAGAAACCTCAAAATCTGATTGTCTAATGTAGATATTATATAACTGACTTTCTGTTGATTTTATAATGTCAGAACCCGACGCAACCCTTACATTAAAATTAAAATCAGGTAATACTGTAGCCTGTGCTGATTCAATATTTTTAGACACGGGAACAATATCTAAATGCGAAATACAGCTCTGTAAGAGCAACAACAGTGTTATGATAGCAATTATTCTTTTCACTTAAAAATAGTTTAAACGTAAGCCTATACCCACCCTGCTATGAAAATCTTGCAAGTTAGAAGTTGGAGTCCAAATTTGGCGAGTATTAATGATTAAAGATGTTTTTGTACTTAAAATTGCTTCAAACTCTACCAAAAAGTACGTTCCTGCTAAAATTTTACTTTCATTTTGAACAACAAACAAAGCGTCAACTTCTTTTTTTTCACCATTGATAGATTCATACCCCGCAACCAATCCACCAACGCCATTCAAAAACAGCCTTCTTTTTTTTGATTTTATTAGTTCAAACCCATAGCCAGTTTCAACAAAATACTGATTAACATTTATCAATCGTTTAACAGGAGTTTCGTAATATTTCTGTTGAAGATTTATACCGTATCGAAATCCGCCTTTTCGTGCATTATATTTTGAGAAAATAAAATTTAACCAAATGCCTACGTTATCATCTTTTTTGAACGACAGTTTATCCATCAACCCCATTGATAATTCTATTGTCCTCAGGTTTTTACTATGAATTTGTGCTTTTGTTGATATTGGCCACATAATTATTATCCAAATTATTATGAAGAGTTTTTTAGAGAGCTTTTCCATTTACGATTATTTCGTTATCAATTTCAAATTTTAAATGGCGGCCACCAAATTTTTCATACAATTCAACCGACATTATTTTGTCATCAGGAAAAGTTACCAAAGGCAGTGCTACAACTCTAATAAGGCTTTTATTTTTTGATACCCAACTGATATTTTTATTATACTCAAATTCAGATTTTACCTCAATTTCTTGATATGCCATCCTTTTAGCTACATCTATATCATGGATATAAAACTTCATAAAATCTATTGTAAAGTCTATTTCGCTGTGATTATTGATTTTAAATTGCAGAAAAAGAGTCTTATCTTTTATGTAAACACCATCTAATGTCATTGACATTTTCATACGAGTAATGCCTGTTGTTTTTATGAATCTTTTAAGTTTTGCTACCTCTAAACAAGTTTGTTCTAAATCTCCTTCATTCATAGTATTTTCGGGTAGAATAATATCTTCAGGTGTTGATTTTTTCATACCCGAAGATGCCGAAAATTCTTCGTCAAACTCTATATTATTGGCTATCGAGATATTTAGTTTTTCGGGGTTATCTTCATAATTGACTAAAAAGCTATAAAACTTGCCATCTTCGGTAATAACTGCCAAAGAGGTTTCAGAAAACCCTTTTATGTTTGCCTTTACCCTTAAAATGTTCTGAGTTGGGTCAGATTTATCAGCTATAATGGCATCAGAGCCTAAATCAACATAAACAATTTTATTGGGAAAAATTAGATGTGTTGTTTTTTGAAAAGAAACCTCTAAAGGATATGAGCCTCGTACCGATTTCTTACTAATAGGCATCAGTATTGTTTTTTTAAAAACTTCTTCAGCCATCAACGATTGAGCTATAGAGTCACTCTTTATTCGGAAAGTGTCTTTTTGTGAAAAAACGTACTTTGAAGATAGGATGATTGATAGAGTAAGTATAAATATTTTCACTATTTTTAGATTAATATTGTACAGGAATTAACAGGATTTGATAATTAGCTTTTATACTTACTTTGGAAACACTTGCTTTTTGATTCAATATCTGTTTGCCTGTTTGAATAAAACTTGATACTCCTTGAGAAGCTATTTGTCCAAGAATTTGCTGACCTGCTGGAGCATTACTTGGGGTAAAATAAAATCCTGGTGAATTAACTGCATCTGTACTTCTAACAAGGGCCTGATTCAACTGTGATTTTATTTGCATATTAGGTATGTAAACTCCATCTACACCATCAATATCGACTACTTTTACTCGCAATGGAAGTAATTCATCTCCCACTTTTACAGTTGTTATTCCGATATAAAGTCTATCACCATTTATAGTACATGTGCCTGTTACGAGTGTATTTTTGGGAACAAATATTCCATTTACTTTTATATCTTGTATTAGCCTAATTTTAATGTTAGAACCATTTACAACACTAATTTTGTCGGCATCTCCATGTATTACAGCCCTAATATTCGAACCGGATTGATTTTTACCCATTTCTTTTTTTTCTCCCTTGATTCCATAAAAAGCATTGAATATTCGACTTTCAGTTTCAATCTTAGAAGGTAACGAGGTTGCTATGACGGCATTATCTGCTACTCTTATTTCAGGTTTGGGTTTAATGTCTGATTGGTTTTCGACAGGAACTACTGGTTGAATGACCGAATTAGGATTTGGCACGTAAGTCGAATTTATTTTACTGCCATTCAGAGCCATTAGTTCACTTTGCCGGGATAAATCAAGAGCATAATTATTCAAGTCTTTTGCTTTTTGAATGTTATCACGATTTTGGCGTTGTTCGTATGTTTCGGGTTGAACTTTATATATATCTTGTATTGCCCGTGTTTGGTCATTCAAAATAGAAGTAGTTCTTTTAGAATGGTCATACAGAATTTCTTCTTTGGTTTTGGGTGTCAGTGCATGATTTTGAATCAATATTTTTTTCTGTTCTTCGCTCAATGATTCATTGCTACTAATTTTATTGCCATCAAAAGCGGATAAACTATTTTCTTCATCGTTTTTTTCTTGTTCCCATTTTTCGGCTTCTACAATTCCATTTTTATACTTATTTTCGTCAAATCCTTTGATTTTTGCTTCTGGAATACCATTTATTATATCTTTATTTGAGAGAGATTTTGCATCTACCTCTCCAATGATACCAATATTAAAACCAAGAAAACCCACGATTGTGAATATAAATGGAATGACAATAATCCGCATTTGCCGATTTTGATTAGCTGCAATTAGATTAGTTTGAGCTGACATTTATTACAAAAAAAATGGTTTAAGAAAATAGAATAAATAGCCTGTAAGTACAAAAATAAATATAATCTTACTGGAAACTGTGCCGATTTTACTTTGAACTGAATTGATTTTTTTACCAGCCAAGTCTAAGTTTTCATGTAGTTTTTCGGTAATTATTTCTTTAATTGGCTTCTTTACGGAGTATAACTCTTTCTGTTGATTCATAAATTAAAAGTTATCTTCAGCCTTAACATCTTTATTTTCAACTACTCGCCAGTTTTGTACCATCAAACCATGTGGATTGTTATCACTCCGATTTATTTCCATGATTGTACAGTCAGTAACTAAGGTTCTGGTGGTTTTGGTCGTTGCTCGATTTATTCTTATTGTCGAATAACATTTTGCAGTAAATGGGTAATCTTTCATATCAACATATACTGAATCAATATTAATTTCTTGTGAGGCATTAGCAGAAATTAAATCGTAGTAATATTGTTTTTCGGAGTAAGCCTCATATAATTTTTTGATACTGGCATCACCATAATAATAAGCTTTTTCTAAATTTCGCTCGATGCTTTTAGGGTCAGGTGAAATCGTAAAGAAAAGTTCATGCAAACGTTTTAGATGATGTCGAACCTCGGCAGGGCGATTTTCTCTTACATTAGATGAAAATGCCTCAATGGCTGCCCCAGAAGACATAATATAAACCCTTTCGGCGGACTCATTTGCATTTTTGAAATACAAAAAAGTTATGACCAATGAATATATCAACGATGCTAAAACTGCTACAATGGCTATGGTCTTAGTCAATTGAAAACTTGTTTCGATGTTGTGAAGTGATTTCATTTATCAAATTTTTTTGCTCTTATCTTCTTGAAAATCTACCGATTGTTTCTCGTTTTGTAGTAGTGATGGTGCTTGCAGCCATTCTTCCAAGCCCAGAAGTTACTTGACTAACACCTCCAACGCTGATTATCATATTGGCTGCAGTTGGTACAAAGAAATACCCTAAAATACTGAGTATCATTAAAATTAAGATACCTGTAACTGAATCTTCACCATTATTGACATAATCTTGTAGTTGGGCTGTCAAGTAAATAACCTCTATTTTAGAAATGATAGTTGTATAAATTCCAGCAGCAAAAGGGAGCAATGTATAATTTAGGTATTTACCAACCCACTCAAAAATATTATTAGTAAAACCATCCCAAATGGCCATTCCGAATGCAATGGGTGCTACAACCCGAAGCAATAGCCTGAAAAAAGCACTTATCAAAATCATCAAAATATAGCAAACATCATGGATAACACTAAAAATATCTATTAAGAACTTATCAATAACCAATTCAATTTTTCCAACAAACTGGTCATAGGCAGCCCCTAATTCCGATAAAAATGAGAAAGCACTCACATCGGTTATTTTATCTTGGTCGTTAAAAGTTGCCCCATTTTTATCTTTACTATTTTCATTACCTTGTTGTAGTGCTTGCTCTCGTTTTTTGATGGCTTCCTGTATTTTTATTGACATTTGCCCAACACTTGTATTAGAAATTTTGAGTACTCCCTCCCCTATGCTATCCAAGGATTCGCAAAAAGCATTTGAAAAAGTTATTAATTGAAGTATAATAAATGGTCTAATTAATGGAACAAAATCAATAGGTTCGCTTCTAATTAAAGCACTCCATATTTTGGTAATAATATAAATCAAAGCTCCTATTCCTCCAATGGCTCGTCCAATATCAATTAAACCTTTATAATCATTTGCCATCGAATTTTTTAACTCTTGGAAAGTTGTTTCGATTAGTTTTATAACATCCGTTGATAAATCCATAATAATTTAGTTTCCTGTACAATTTGGGTCCCAGTACGGACCATTTTTGTTATATTTCATACAACCACTGGGTTTATTCGCACCAGTATTTCGAGTTATGGGCGTTGTTGTTGTATTAGTATTTCGGGTAATTGTTGTATTTTCGGTGCTTGTATTTCTTTCTGTCGTTCCTGTTGTGGAAGGATTTGATAAAGAACCGCCATAATTCCATTGATAAGCTCCCATAGCAGATTTTGCTGCTTCGTCATCCAGTGCCGTTGTTCCTTTTGCTTGTGAAAGAGCGTCGGTTCTTCCGTAGCCAGTCCAGTTAGTATCGCCATAATTAACCTCATAGTTACCTGTATTAATAGAGGCATATTGGTTTGAATTTATAGCAGTCGAAAATTCATCGGAAAATCCATATAGAGCAACTGTAACTCGATAATCTCCGTTTGTTTTTGCTCTCATGGTCGAAATCGCCCTGACTGAAGCAGTATATTGTTCGATTGATTTGATATGTTGATTGGCTTTATCACAAACTTTTTCAATCCACGCTAAACGTTCTCCATCTTTCATTTCTAAAAAGTTCCCTTGAGTTGCCTGATTGAGGTCTTTTATCACATTGCTCGATTCACGCAAAAGAGATTCATAGCCTAACAAGATTTTTTCCATTTCTTTAGGCTTAAAATGCTTATCGGTGCTAATTACTTTTACGGCTTGCTGGTAGTGTTGCCCTGCATTTTTGATGTTTGTAACGGTTTGAGTAATCCGATGAAAGGTTTTGATACCATTGCTTACTTTTTTTAGTTTCTCAGCGGCTTTTAATACCTCATCTAAGTGAAGGGTAGATGTTATTTGATTGGCAACATGGAGTATTTTAGCCGCAATACTTATTCCTGTATGAATTGGGTCGCTGACAACAAACTGAGAAAAAGCAAACGAACCTGTCAAAATAAACATCAAAGAGGTTAAACCCCATTTTTTACTGTACGATTTCATAATTCTTTTTTTTATATGAATATTGAGATAATTACGATTAGTAGTCGCCCTTGGCAAATGTTTTTATGGCATTTTCTAAACCTATTTTTTCAGAGATAGCATAAATCAAATCAGACTCTTTGCGTTCGGTTGTGAATGTGGCATAAGCCTCTGGAGATACTTCTAAGCCAAACACCTTTGATAGATTCCCTCCAAATGTTATAAAAAACTCCTTGTACTTCCTCGCTGCATCATTCGACTGATTCACACTTAGGAGCATATCTGTTTCGGCTCGTGAAAGCCCAAGTGTATTGGCAACATCTTGAATATAATTTTTATATCGAGAGAAATCTAACAAAACCTTCGTCGGTGAGTTATTAATAATGGCATCTTTTACCAGCTCACTTGTTAAATCTTGGTATTCTTGAGTAACAGTTACTAAACCACCTCCATGTTTTCTGGCAGTCTTTGAAACCCATTTCATAAATTGTGCAAAAGCTGGATTTGAAACAGCTTTCCATGCTTCTTCAATAACCAAAAATTTATAAAATCCTTTCATTTTGACCAATTTTTGAGCATAAGCATTCATGATGATGATGCTCGTAATTGGAAACAAAACAGGATGGTCTTTGATATTGTCTAACTCAAAAATCACAAAGGGATGCTCTTCGATGTTGAAGTTTTCACGGCTATTAAGTAGATAGCCATATTGACCGTTTTTGTAATATCTCCGCATAATATAGAGGAAATTTTTTAGGTCAAATTCTTTTTCTCTACCATCATTTTTATTGAAAACAGTAGGATAGACCTCATTGCAATAGTCAAAAAACAGATTAAAATCGACAAAGAATTGTTTTCCTTTTTGTTTGAGGTCAACTAATGTTTCATAAAACCTAACAACCATATCATCTAAGGTAGTATTCTCTGAGGTACTAATAGATGAGTCCTCTCCTTTCCAAAGAGCTTCAAGAATTGTTACTAAATTTTCTTTGGTTTCTAAGTCAGGGAATAACGTTTGAATATGAAAAGGGTTAAATGCAATTGGTTTTTTCTCGTCATAAGTAATGTATCTCCCTCCTACTAATTCACAAAGTCTTTTATACGAGTTCCCAGTATCTACAATCGTGATATGACTCCCCCTTTCGTAGAGATAATACATCAAATTATTAGTTAAAAATGATTTTCCTGAACCCGACGGACCAACTATCATTACATTGCGATTGGTAACTAACCCTTTTTTCATAGGTTCGTCAAAAACATCTAACATCAACGGGATTCCTGATAGCCTATCCGTTACAACCATTCCTTGTGGATTTCCTTGAAATTGATTTAACATTGCATCCTTATAATTGGCTTCCAATGCCATTAAACACACGGCTTGCCCTCTAAATACAGTGCTTAAATTATCTTTACCTATATCGGCTGCATTGCCCGGAATACAGTTCCAGTAAAGTAAAAAACCATCATATTCGGCTTGTCTTGCTTTAAACCCCATTTTGGTGATTGCTGCCGAAGCCATCGAACGATTATCTTCCAAAACATTTATATCCTTATCCCAAATCAAAACATTTGCATGAACTGCAACAGCTCGTTCGTTTTCAGCAATGCTTGTTTCTACAAAAGTCTCTTTAAAATCACGGTTGATAAGATTCTCTTTGCTATACGTCGATAAAGATGTAAAACGTCGAATATCTTGATTTAACTTTTGTAACAATTCGTTATGGTCAATAATGACAATAATTTGGTTATAGATATGACTAAAAGGTAATAGAATCCCTAAGTTTGCCCCTAATGAAACCCCAATGTATGTTTTATCAGTGCAGTATCTTTCTAATTTGTTTTGATTAGAGATTGTGGAGGGAAAATCCTCTAACTGACTTATACTTAAAACTTTACAATGGTTTCCTCCTATTTTGAATTGATGTGGGTCAATATCTGAAATACTATCTGCCGAATAAGAGAGATTGATGTAATTTTGGTGGATTCTACTAATTTCTTCCCCTCCTATTTCATCTATTTTATAGAAGCCAGATTCTTTAATAATCGTAATGAACTGCCCGACAGCTTCATAAAACTCTCTTTTATCTTTTTCGTTAAGTTGTGATTTCGGAACAGCTCTCGACTTAAAAAGATTTGATGATGTACAAATATTTTTTTCGATAGCTGCTGTTGTTTTTGTAAGAAACAAATAACATTTATTGCTTAAAAATGGCCTGTTTGCAAAGTGCCTTTCATTGGCATGAGCTATGATTTTTGCTTTTAATAAATAGTCAGCATCATAATTTGGGTGGTATTTTTCTTCTATATACCAATTTTGTTTATGTAATACCGTATGTACAGGCAACACAGCAATTGCTCTTTCCCAAAGGGCTGTCAGATAATCATAATCAGTTTCACTTAATGAAAAAATCTCAGGCATTTCTACTTCAAAGCACAAAGTTATATCTGCCATTTTTGAAATGACTTGATTTTCTTCAATGGCTAAAATCGGAAACTTATCTTCTAAATTAAATACACTACTCATTGCTCTTTTTCAATAATTTATCAAATATGTATTTTCTCCTTACTATGCCTGCGGGATACATATTTTGGGCCAATTTTTTATCTCTTCCCCATCGTCCATATATCTTGTTTTGTTGAAAAGCATAAACAGTTGAACCAATGATTCCTATTCCAGCCAAGATGCTCGAAACTATATTCGGTAAACCAATAATTGTTAAGAATATCCCTCCAAAAAGTGATGCTCCGATTCCTATCGAAAATATATATACGTACTTCCCTTTAAGCCCTTTAAATTCTATCTCGTTTTCAACACCTCTATTAATTTTGTATTCTATCATAGCTTAAAAAGTCTTGCAACTAATTCAACAGCGATGGTTGTACTTATCAACCCAAAGAACCAATAATAAATACTTTCTTCGATGTCTTCTCCCCCATTCCATTTTCGATATATTCTAAAACCAACCACGATTGCAATAATCATGGTTATGGCTTGAATGATGCGTTTGACTGCAAAAAAGATAGAAATTAGCTCTGCCATTAATTCAGTATTGAACTGATTATCAAAAACATGATGGTTTCTAAAAATAACAATGAGAATAACCAACGGATTAACTTTTGATATACGTCATTATCACCATTGTTCCATGCAATGTAGATTTTATATAATCCCCACACTCCATACGCCGCACCGAGCATAATCGCTATCATTTTGGCTGTTTTAGCATCAACCAAAAGACTATTTCCTAAATTATTTAATGGCCCAGAAATCTGTAAAATTAGTCTATTGCAAAGCATTATCGTTTTTCAAAAGTGTTTGTGAAAGAAATACCAAACCAACGAGCAAGATTAGAAATCCTGTTAGCCATAACCATAGTTTTTGTGAAGCATCATCTTCACCATTTTGAAATTTTTGAAATACCCGATAAGCAAAATACAGACCCATTATTGCCGAAAGAGCCATTACCATTTGAACAATTGATTTTGCTAATCCTATATCAGTATATTCTTTCAAATATGGGCTAACTATTCCTTGTAAAAATAGATTCATCAGCCTACAAATGATTGAATAACCGAGGCCGCTACCATTACAAAAATAAATGCTCCCAGCCATTGCACCAATGCTTTTTGAGTGTCTTGGTCGCCCGCTTGCCATTTATTAAACACTCGAATTGCCCCATAAACACCAATTACGGCTGCAATGGCATACATCAATAAAGTAAGAGGTTGAAAAAATGCTCTAATTTCAGTTGTTGCTTTTTGTATTCCTGCAGTAGCTTGTGCAATAACCCCGTAAGGAGATAGAGCGATTGCTATAACTTTAAACAATCGTATTTGTTTGTTTGTCATGTATTATTAGATATTTATTGCTAATTCAGATACTCATCAAAAATTAATTTTGATTCAAACTCTTCGTTAAACTGTACATTTTGATTTAGTGGGTAGTTAAAATTTTGTTTACAAAGATTGTTTTCAATGGGTATCATATTTTCCAATTGCTCAGATTTTGGCTCGAAATCAATATTGGTTGTTTTTTCTTTTTCTATAATTATTTGAGCAGAATCTTTCCACTGCTCTTCGGTCCTAAAAAAAGTATCTAAGATAGTTTGTTCATCATCTGTCAAAGATTCCCCTGAATCAAACTTCTTTTTTATTTCGAGAATATCCAATGATTCCTTTTCGTAATAATCATCCTCAATTTCATCTTCAAAAATAATAATATTGAAATCTTGGTCGGTCAAATCATCTAAATTAGGTAATTCTCCATCCACATGAAAACCCGAAGTCGATTTCACAACTTGCCTTTCTTCTTTTATTTCTATTGTTTGAAAGGGTACTTTAATCTCATTTTGGAATGTTGATTGTCTTTCTACATTTTTGGGTTCGTTTCGGTGCAAACCAAAGAAAGTAGCATCTTTATTTTCTCCCATAATATTCATATTACTGGGATTTTTCAGAGGCATTGATTCGGCCTTTTTGGTTTCAATTTTATCTAAACCTTTACTTTTTACCTCCAAGAACAGAAGAATGATAATTGAGAGAATAACCGATAAAATGACATAATTACTCAATGAAATTATTGGCTGAAATTGTTTTAATAAAATTGTACTTATTGCTATCAACATTCTCATTTTCTTACTAATATGCTGCAAATATAGGTAAATTTTTATAAAAAATATTAATGAATAATATTTTTTTATTTTTTTGCCTTTTATTTTTCAAAATCAAGACCTTTTTCATTGATTTTATTATACATTATCTCCTAAAATCTGTATTTTTGAGCAAAGAAAAATCCTAAAATTTATTCAATGAAAGTAATCTCAATTACAAACAACAAAGGCGGAACAGGCAAGACCACCACCACACTCAACCTTAGTGCTGCTCTAAGTCGAAAAGGGAATAAAGTATTGTTGATAGATTTAGATGCCCAGTGCAACCTGAGTGTTGCGGCAGGAGCAAGCAAAACAGCAAAACATATTGGAGAGTTATTAGTTGGAGAAACTGATTTCGAGTCTGCTCTGATTAAAAAACAAAATTTCGATATTATTCCAGCGAGCCGCCAATTGCTCAGTTACGAGTACCGTATCAATGCAGAGCCTGATAGTGGCTATTTCTTGCAGGAACAGTTAGAGGGGCAAAATTACGATTTCGTGCTGATTGACTGTCCCCCAAGTTTAGGCTCTTTGACTGTCAATGCTTTGGTTGCCAGCGATTTTTTTATTGTGCCAATGCAAGGCGAAAACTTTGCTTATGTTGGCTTAGATGAAATCTTGCAGTTATGTGCAAAAATAAAAAAACGAATGAATCCTAAAATTGAACTGGGAGGCATACTGCTCAATAAGTTTGATGTTCGCACCAAGTTTGGGCAAATGGTACACAGTAAATTACTCTCAGACCCGAATGTGAAACTTTACAAAACCCAAATTCGACAAGATGTTTCGTTGATGGAATGTACAGCTTTTGCTCTGAGTGTATTTGAGTATGCACCCGAATCGAGGGGAGCAAAAGATTTTGAAAGCCTTTGTGAGGAAGTTTTACTACAAACCCAAATTTAAATTGAAGCAAAATATTATGGCAAAGAAAAGTTTTAGTAACGATTTATTACGTGATTTGCACGCTGAGCCGCTCACGCAATTAGCTGTAATTGATGAGGGGGTAACAGAAATCTCATCATTAAGTAATGAGGAAAATGAAAGATTGACGATATGTGAAGAGGTCATAGATAAAGGCTTAAAGACATTTATAGAAGTAGGTAATGCACTATTTGAGATTAGAAATAATAAACTTTATCGAGGTAGTTTTACGACCTTTGAGGCTTATTGTAAAGAGCGTTGGCAACTAAAAAGACAACGAGCTTATGAGCTTATGGGGGCCGCCGAAGTAGTCAATCAATTGTCAGAAAATAATTTGTCGGAAATTTCCGACAAATCAAATTTACTGCCTACCAAAGAATCGCACGCAAATGCTCTGACACAAATTCCTGTTACGCTTCGATTTCAGGTTTGGCGAGCGGTAGTAGAAGAAAGTCTTACAACCAAAAAGCCAATTACGGCTAAAATGATTGTAGAGCAAACAGAACTTTTATCAAAACAAAGTGAAGAATTGGCAACTCCGAAAGAGCCAACAGAGGAAGAACTAAAAGAAATCGTTTTAAAGAAGATGCGGTCGAAGGTTGCCAAAGCTAAATTAGACGATATTAGGGTTGAAATAAGTGGTCGGTGGTTATTAAAAAATCAGTTAGTTGATGTTTGGAGAGAGATAAGGCAAAATCCCAATGAAGAAATAGGGGTTGATTACAGGGTTCAAATCACGCTTTCGCAAGCTGAAAAGATGGGAATAATTCGGAGAATATAGTTTAAAAGTGGCTTCACTGAAAACATACATAGAAGCCCTTTTTAATTAATTTAGGAGAGAAAAAGGACAAGTAGAAATGCAATTATCAAGAAGAAAAAAGGTGCAGTAATACCCAACCCGAAAAAAAAAGCCTGCTTAGAGTCTTTGAAATGAATGGGTTTTGAAACAATATTTTCTTTAATTTGTTCTGTTGCTAATTTTATATTTTCATTGTTTTCTTTCCCATTTTGAATTAAAATAGATAGAAATAATGCACCGCTTTTTCCTAATTTTACACCGTAATTATCCTCAAAATTACGACTAACTCTGTTTAAAAAATCTGGGTTCATAGCTTTTCAAATTCCTCCTCAATTTTAAGCTGTTCTAAAATATCATAATCTTCGATTCCTACCCCTTGACGAATCAAATTTAGGATTTGGTTTCCTACGTGGCTTTGTGTGTCAATATCACCGAATGGTTTAAAATCCACTTTTTGTTTTTCACAATACTTTTTGGCTTCTTCAAAAATATCAGTAAACCCATAAAAACTATTTTCGTTGGCATGAGCAATGATTTTAAAACTACCCGAAAGAGTTTGAATGACCGTTTGAATATATTCCATTGAAGCAACATAAGCTGTGTTTCCAGCGATAACAACATGAAAAATAAATTCTGCATCTATTTGATTGGCAAATTTTTGTAATGCCTCGGTTTTGAAATCAAGGCTGAATAGGGCTGGGAGTTGTTCGCTTTCTGGAGCTCCAAAGTCTAAATAAAAATCTTGGATTTCTGAAATTTGAGTGATTTTTTTTATTATTGTCAGTAGCCTATCTCTAATGATTTTCTTTCGTTCGTCTAATAGCGAAATTTTATAAACCCTACTTTTTTCTTTCAGAAATTTCAGTTGATTGACCGATGTTTCTGTTGAAGAATCTAAATCGAAAAATGCCACACTATCGTTAAATTGATTTTTTAAGGCAATAAGATAAGTTAAAAATGATTTTCCTACGCCACCTTTGGATTGAATAATAAAATGAATGCTTTTTTTTGCCATAAATAATGATTATTTGATAAGTTTGATAAAAGAGCTTTCGTTTTCTTGTTTTTGTTTAAAAGGGTCTGTAAAAGTTGTTATTTCTTGCTCAGTGATAGTTTCATGAGCAAAGATTTCTTTTTCTTTCTCGATGACAATGAGTCTTTTAAATGCCTTCAATTTGTTGGAAGGAATCCTGTATCTGATGGTTTCGATTTGAGATTTCTTAATGGCACAATTCAACTCATCGGAGATTTTCTTTTGAACCAATGCACTTGATAATGCAGAATCTATCAAGTCTTGGAAAAACCAGTATAAAAGATAATTCTTGGTTTTAATATTCTTTTCTAATGCCCAGATTAAGTATTTTCGAGTAACAACCATGATTTGGATTCAAATATATGTTTTAAAATCTAACAAATTGCAAATTTAAAATATTATTCAATGATATTTTTTTAAGATTCAATAATTCTTAAATGGTGATTAAATAACTCATAGTTCATGTTTAAATAAACCTTAAAAAGAGGACTATTTTGACCGTGAATCTGTTTTTTCATCAATAATTTTGAATCGTAGAACAAATACCTAAGTATAAAAAGGCTGTGTGGAGCAATAGCAAGCTATGTTTTTTGAGTCAAAAAACTGCTTGCTATTCGGTGTTACCTCATAGAATGAATGATAAAAGAAAACATGAAAACAAATAAAGGTGGAAGACCAAAATTGACGACTGAGAAAAAGAGTGCGTCAATTATCATTCATTTAACACTTGATGAAAAAAAACAAATCAATGCAAACGCTACAAAGTTGAATTTGAGTGAGAGTGAATATGCTCGAAATTTGGTTTTTGACAAACTTGAAAAACATCCCAAGTTTAGAATGTTACCTTATGAAATTAGGAAAGAATTGAATGAAATAAAGAAAATATCTGGATTATTAAAATTATTGGCTTTAAAGGTAAAAGCAGATGAAATACTTAAAATTAAATTTCAAGAGGCAGAAAACAGAATTTTTAATTCGGTGCGAACAGCTGAAAAATTTATTTTACACGAAATAATGAATCCGCAATTTTTGCAGACCCTTGATATAGTGATTGACCAAATAACCTGTATTTCAGAAGAAGATTTGAGCAGTGGGAGAGAGTTCATAAAACTGAAATCACTATTGCTTGATTTAAAAAGGCAGCATACGAATTATTACCAGTAGTTATGATTGGAAAAACGACAACAGGCGGAAATATAAGAGGGTTATTAAACTATTGTTATTTTGAAAATTCAACCTCAAAAAAGAAAAATATACGAGGTGAGTATATTTTCTCGCAGAACCTGCAAGTAAAAAAAGATTTCAATGGCGAGTTGAATCTATCAGATATTGCAACTCAATTTACGGAGGTGGCAGTACTGAATCCGAATTGCAAGCAATCTTTTTGGCATCAAAGTTTTTCGTTTCCGAAGGAAGAAAATCCAAGCAATAATCTTTTAGAAAAAATTATAGTTGATTTTAGCTTAGAGTTTGGATTTTATGAAAAGCAAATGATTGCTTTTAGACATTATGATAAAGAACATCATCATTTTCATATTATAGCCAGTAGAGTAAATTTAGATGGTGGAAAAGCTGTAAAAACCTCTAATAATTTTATAAAAACCCATCAGTTTTGTCGAAAAATGGAAGAAAAATATGGATTAAAACCACTTGAAGCCCAGAGGCAAAACCTGATAGATGGAAAAACAAAAGAACTAAAAAATCAATATTCAGTATTTTTAAGAGTGTTGATAGATGAAAACTTACATAAAATTAAATCAGTTGATGAATTAGAAAAAATATTAAATCAAAATGGTGTTAGCGTAGAAAAGGGTAGGGGGATAACCTTTATTTTACCAGATAAGAGAATCAGAATCAAAGGAAGTGATTTGGGTAAACCCTATTCACTTGGTAATTTAGAGAAAAGGATAAAAGGTACTTTTGAGAATGAACAATTGGAAAATTCGGAACTCGCTAAACTCAAACAAGTAATAGATAAAGTATTAATACACACAAAAAGTTTTGATGAATTAAAGTCGAAATTAGCTGAAAATCAATATCAAATTTATATGATTGCTAAAGTGGGTAGGAGAGAATTGAAGTTTGTGAAAGACGATTTTAACCATAAATATATACTTGGTTCAGATTTAGGACAAACCTATAGTTATGAAAATATGCTTAGTAAACTTAAAGAAAATAATCCTAAAAGTTTTGAATCAAATTTTGATAAGCCATTTCTTGCAGATTTATTAGCAACAGCACGGGGTAATCATCAAGCAGAAATAGATTTGGCAAAAATAGACCAAAGTTTAAGCAAGAATAGGGGAGAAGTGGGTATAAAATTGAAAAATACCAAAGCAAAAGGCTTTAAGAAATAATCAATGTCAATGGAGAAACCTTTGGAAATTAGAAGCAAATTTGAATTTAATAATAATGATTTGGATTTTATAAATATGAGTAAATAAATGGTAAAAATTTTGCAGTACAACTTCCTTTTAAAAGCTTTCTTAATGATTAAAAAACTAACCGCAGGCATTTTTCCATGCCAACTAAAAAAAAATGTATTCAATATGAAAATTGGCACACACGGATTTGTACAACCTATTATCAATGAAAAATCAGTAATTTGGAATGGTGAGAAAACAACTTTTGATTTTATTTTTTCAGTAAATCAGGATTTTGAGGGAGTAGTATTTTTTGTAATGTTGGCTGAAATTTCTTTCAATTAAAGTTAAAAGGGGCAAAGGAACTTGCCCCTTATTCTTTAAATTCTTATTGCTTTTTTTGAAGAAATTGTACTTTGGAGCTTGGGCTTTTCTTCATTCTTTATTTCCTTACTGGCAACTTCCATTGAACTTTCAATTCGTTTTTCAACTAATTTTAATTCTGATTTTAGAGCCTTCAAATCACTTTCTTTTGACCATTTGCTATTGACATAATCTTGCAAAATTTTAATTTCACCACCTAATCGAGCAAGCCTTTTTTGGTTATCGTCAATCAGTGAAGGTATTTTTTCTAATGAATTTATGAATTGTTTAATTGCGGTTTTAGGGTTTTCTGTTAGTATGATACCGTTGTTGTGGCGATAGCTCAAATTATCAGATTTGACAATAAATAGATTGTCTTTTTGTCTGCCAAAGTCGTTAAAATATAATTCTGTTCTGACCTGAATATCAAATCCATAGATATTTCCAATACTTACTGAGTTCCCTTTTGTATCAAGCGTTTTGCTAATTCTAATTAAATATTTGCCAATCTCTTCAGGATTTGAGGTATCAATCGTTTTTAGGTTGAATAAATTTAAACGATTACCCATTTCATCAAATTTTGAATTTGATTGAAGTTTCTCAAAATCCTTATACAAGGAGCTTAGAATTTTTTCTGTTTTATCGTTATTGTTCAGTAGAGCATCTAATTTGTTTCGATTATTGGCAATATCTTTCAAATAGGATTGTTTTTCAGCTTCAAGCGATCCAATTTTTTTCTCAATTTTTGCTTTTTCTAATAAATCAGTATTTCCCGACAAGATGGCAATGTATTCGTTAAAGTTCATTCCATTTTGTTCATCTAATGAGCCCTCATCAATTCTTCGAGTGGCCATATTACTGTTTTTTATTTGTGATATAAACAGCGATTTATTTTGAAGTAGGTTAAATTTGTAATTGTCCAAACTTTTTTCAACAGCATAAATATAGTTTTTTACAGTATTACCGTAATGCTCTTTGGCAATCACATTACCCTTTCGAGAGCCTCGACCAACCCTTTGGTCAAATTCTGATGGTTTCCAAGGAATATCCAAATGGTGCATTGCGACAATCCTTTTCTGAACGTTCACGCCTGTACCCATAGTTTCTGTTGAACCCATCAAAATACGTACTTTACCTGAATTTACGTCTTCAAAGAGTTTTTCTCGTTGTAAATTACTGGTAAACTCTTGTACGAATCTAATTTCTGATGGTTTTAATCCATATTCATCTACCAATTTTCTTTTTAATTCAGAATAGATGTTCCAAGTAGCGGGTTTGTATGTGCCAATATCTGAAAATACCAACTGAGTTCCTAAATGTGGATTGGTTTCTTGGTAGTGTTTGAAAAGTCTTTTCGCACACTGTGAAAGTTTATTGTTAGGATGGTCTTCATATTGTGGACTTATTAATCTCATATCAACCGCCATTTTTTTTGCATAGTTTGTTGCTATCAACATTTTGGCATTTTCTTCAGCTCCTACCAACGGAGAACGCCCAAGTAAAGTAGCATCGCCAGTTTCTGAGAATTTCATTAGTTTTTGAATGAAAATTTCTTGTTGTGGGGTGGGAGGGATGCTCACCAAAATTTGTTGAGCCATCGGCCTATCAATACCTATCATTTGAGCTGTTCTATAATCAGTAATTTGATTATAAAACATGGCCAGCTCAGGTACTTTAATAAAATACCTAAATCGCTCTTTCTGAATAATTTTATTTGTAACCGAAAACTCAAAATCAGTAGTCTTTTTGGCATAGACAGATGCCCAAGCGTCGAAATTGACAATGTTTTGCTTTTCTAAAGCTCTTGGACGTAGATATTTGAAAATTAGATAAAGTTCGGTCAACGAATTAGAAATAGTTGTACCTGAAAGAAAAGTTGCACACAAGTCTTTTCCTTTTCGTTCTTGTATCGTTCGTATGGCGTAAAGTAGATTCAGCGAGCGTTGGCTTCCATCAATATTTCCCAATCCTGCCACACGATTATGACGAGTAGTGAAGGTCAGATTTTTAAAACGATGGCTTTCATCAATAAATATATGGTCGATGCCTATTGCTTGAAAGTCGGTTATATTATCTTTTTTCTGGTTTATTTGATACTCGATATTTTTTAAATTAGAACTTAGGTTTTCTTTGCGTTTTTCTAAACCTTTTAAAAGTGATTTTGAAACTTCTTTGCCTTGACTTCTCAAAACATCTAAATCTAATTCTAAATTGCGTAATTCCTCTCCTAAAATTTGCTTTTGAATGAGTGGAGATTGCGGAATTTTACCAAATTGGTCATGAGTAAGGATTATACAATCCCATGAGTTATTCTTTATGTCATTAAATAATTTTATTCTGTTTTCAGGTGTAAAGTCTTGTTGTCCAGGGTAGAGTAGTTTAGCATCAGGATATGCAGAACGAAAAGTCTCTGCTATTTGGTGAACATTGGCTTTCAAGCCTATAATAAGTGGTTTATTAGCCAAGCCTAATCGCTTCATTTCATAGGCGGTTACACACATAATCAATGTTTTGCCCGAACCTACTTCATGGTCGGCGACCCCACCTTCATTCTGCAACAACATCCAAACCGCATCTTTTTGTGATTTATAGAGGTCTGTTATACCCAAATTCCGATAATTTAAATCTGTAAATTTCTGGTGAGAACCATCATATTGAGGCTTGATATAGCAATTAAATTTTTGATTATAAAGTTCTGCTAAGTTGTCCTTGAATTGGTCATCTTGTCTATTTAGCCATTCGATAAAAGACTCTCTTATAGCATCAATTTTACTATTTGCCAGTCGAATCGCTTCACTATCCTTTACTTTTATTTCCTTCCCATCTATAAAAATATTCTTTGTAATCTCGGGACTTGTATTTAAAAGTGCATAGTTCATCAATGAAATACCGTCATACAATCGACTTTGACTTTGCACGGCAAACTGTGAGCTGATTAGTGCATTAGAACTATTATAAGGACTCTTTACAGAAAATTCGTCAGATGAAGATGAATAATTGACAACAATACGAGTATTGAAAAGATTTGTCGCATAATCGGAATATATTTTTGTAGGAATCCATCGCTCACCAAAATTGAAATCCAATAATTCAAAAGGAATTTTAGTTGGTTGATTTTCCTCTAAGAATAAGATAGAATCTTTGATAAACTGACTACTGGGTAATGATTCGGATAAATTTTTAAATGCCTGAAGCTTTGTGACAATATCTCCAGACAAAAATTTGTCTTTGATTTCAAAATTCTTATCGATAGGGTTATAGAATATTTTATTTTGGAGGTCATTGATAAGTTGTTCTTTGCTTTTTTTTGAAATGCTTGACATGTATTCAAGATTCACATTTCCCAATTTATTAAGAGAAGCAATTAGTGCTTCATCTGCGTTGAAGTTTTCAATTTGTACTTTAGAGAAAGAAACGGGTTCTGTAAAAATATCAGCCTTTATGAATTCCCCATTTTTTGCACGTTCAAGTGTTAAAATTTCTTTGCCATGAAAATCCGTTAATATCAGTCCTACATTTTCTTTGACGTTTAGATTACCAAATTTTTCATAAAATTCATTGTATAATTCATTCAGATTATCTCTTAGTTGATGATTCTCTTCCGAATATTCCTTTTCGTAATCAAAAAGATTGATATATGTATCCCTTATAAGAAGGTAATTTTTTACTTTATTTTCCTCTAATTTTGAATAATCGACTTGCAAAAAATTAGCCGTATTGTTTGAAAAATCAATGCTTGTAATTTTTCCGACTCTATCATTTTGTTCTATGAGAGTGCCAACTCGATAATGATTTTTTAATGGCTGAGTAAAAGGAATTGATTGATTGTATAATTCTGAAAACAAATCATTTTGTATGAAAATGGGCGTTTTTACTTTACTATTCTGGAAGTTCTCTAACTTAAAATGTTCACTAAAGTCTCGTTTCAGTATAGCAGTCATTTTGTCTGCTATCCCAGAAACGCCCGCCTCATGATGATAAATTATTGCAGTTTTTCCATATTGGTCGGTATCTATTTTTTGTTTTGTAAAAATGATATTGTCATTTTTAGTATAATAATCATTACTTACTATTTCTCCGTTTCTAATATTTCTGACAAAACTTCTTTCTTTGTCCGTCAATGTTGTTTTTAGTGTGTTCTTTTGTAGAATTATCAAATCACTACCAACACTTGTTCCTGCATTTTCACTAAACAGGTTGTGTGGAAAACGAACGGCAGAAACTAAATCACTTTTTCGCATTAAATATTGCCTAATTGGGTCGTTGGTAGGGGAGTTCATTACCCCATTTGATGTAATGAATGCAATAACTCCACCTTCTTGCGTTATATCAATTGCTTTGTAGAAAAAATAATTATGAATGGCTTTACAAGAAATTCTTTTAGTTTTATCATTGATAAAGCTTGCATCCCAAACATTCAAATCTCCAAACGGAATATTTGATGAGACAATTTCAAAATGATTGGTATATCTTGAGCTAATTTCTTCAAAACCTTGATTCCTTACTTGATTTTTTCCATAAAGAGCTGATAATATCAAACCAGCTAATAAATCTTTTTCAAACATCAAACTATCTTGATGTTTCAATCCCGCATCAATAAATGACTGTTGAAATTGCCCAATACCTGCGGAAGGGTCGAGAAATTTTGATGATTGTAGGCCTGTGTCCTTTAACGCTTTACCAATTTCTAAAGTAATAGGTGATGGGGTATAAAAACTGGTCAGTACACTCGCTTTGAGGCTGTTATAATATTCTTGGAATTGTGTTTCTCCAACATTTTCATAAATAATTTGGTAAAACTGTTGGAGTAATGGTCGTAATTCAATATCAACTTGTGTTTTCCATGCACCATCATCGAAAATCGGATTTAGTATTGCTTTTATACCACCGAATCCCGCATAGGATTGGAGTAGTTGAATCTGTTCAGAAGTTAGATTTTGATTATTTTTATTTAGTTGGAAAGCCAATTCAACAGCTTTAATATTTTGAAGAAGTGTGTTTTTTTGATTAAAAGCCATTTGAAAGGATTAGGTTGTCTATTTTGGTTATCAGTTCATGCTTTATTTGCGTGTAGGGTATTTCAGCGTTAGTTTTTAATACATGATATAAGGGTAGAAGTTGTTTTATTAAAGTGTTCAATTCTTTACCTTCACTCATAGTTTTATTTAGGTCTGATAAGCTTTTCTCAATTAAATCTCTTAGAAATGTTTCTTCCTCTGACATCAAACCTTCGAATAATATTTCTTGAGCAATTTCTTGAGCAGCCAATACATCAATGCCTTTTCTTCTATGCAGTTCAAATTCTTTTTCAGCTAATTGAACTCGTTGTTGGATGAACTCTAACAATTCTTCTTCTGAGTTATTATCTGTTATAATTGGCTTGACTTTATCTAAATACTCAAATAGTGTTAAATAAAAATAATTTTGATTCATATTTATTTTAATTAATATATTATTGAAACTGCAATTTATATAAAAGAATCTTTTACTCAATTTTTCGGACCTTGAAAACTGTAAACTTATATCTACTTAAATGCTTTTAGCTTATTTTTGATTGCTTATAATTTTTCCAATACTTGTATTTGGATGTATTGTTTGGTATTATATTTGGCGGAATATGTTTATTTTACATTAGATTCCGCCAAGTATAATTTGCTTATTGAGTTTGTATTTGTATATTTACACATTAAAATTTATCGGAATGATTATTGGTAGAATAGGAGAGCAGAAAGAGATGAATCAACTTTTAGAATCACAAAATGCTGATTTATTGATGGTTACAGGCAGAAGAAGGGTAGGGAAGACCTTTTTAATTAATAATGTTTATGTAGATAATTTTGTTTTTAAATTTACAGGAACTCAACACGCCAATAGGGCTAATCAACTGAAAAAGTTTGCCGAAAAACTATCAGATTTTTCAAAAGAACCAATAGATGCTTTTCAGCCTAAAAATTGGCATGAAGCATTCTCATTATTAAAGAAATATTTATTAGGGCTACGTAAGACAAAGAGAAGGAAAGTTTTATTTTTTGATGAATTTCCGTGGATAGACCACAAGAAATCAGGTTTTTTAGAGGAGTTTGGTTATTGGTGGAATGATTGGGCTTCGACGCAAAACTTATTAGTGGTAATCAGCGGCTCGGCAACTTCGTGGATGGTCAGAAAGATAATTCAGCATCGAGGCGGGTTACATAATCGTGTCACACAAAGGATACATCTTGAACCATTTACCCTTTCTGAGACAAAGACATTTATTAAAACTATCAATAAAGGTATTTCTGACTATGATATACTGCAAATTTACATGTGTATGGGGGGAGTGCCGTTATACTTGAGCCAGTTAAAAGCTGGTGAGTCGGCAGCACAAGCTATTCACAGAATTTGTTTTTCCAAAACAGGTTTACTTCGCACCGAGTTTGAGGATGTTTATGCGTCATTGTTTGATAATTACCAAAACCATGTTGCTGTAATCAGAGCTTTAGCACAAAAATGGAGCGGACTTACTCGAACAGAAATTGCTCAAATTAGTAAACTTGCAGATGGAGGAAGTCTAAATCGAATATTAGAAGATTTGGAAGAAAGTTCTTTCATCATGAAAATTCAACCTTTGTTCAATCAGAAAAAAGATGTGATTTATCGTTTAGCCGATGAATACAGTCGTTTTTATTTACATTTTATTGATGGAAAAAAGTATGGTACTATTGAAGATTGGTTGAAATTTCAGACGACTTCAAGTATCTATCAGACATGGCAGGGGTATGCTTTTGAAACCATTTGTATAAAACATGCAGAAGCAATCAAAAAGTGTTTGGGTATTTCTGGAATACAGACATCTGTCAATAGTTTTTATAAAAAAGGAAATGATACAATACGAGGATTTCAGATAGACATGCTCATAAGTAGAGCTGATAATGCGATAAATCTATGCGAAATAAAGTTTTATAATGGAACTATAAGATTCAATGAAAAATTAGCGAACAATCTACGAGAAAAACGAAGTTTATTCAAAGAATTGAGTGGTACAAAATGTAGTGTTTTTAATACGATGATTACCACGTATGGAATAGATAAAAGTTTTTATAACAGTTCTGAAATAGATAACGAAATTACTATGAATAGTCTGTTTGAATAGAAGATTTAGTTTGTTTTGTTTAACATAAGTAAATTTATATAACAGGTCATATGCTACTAAAAAGACTTGACATATATAATATAAATATATGATAATCAGGGATTTACAAAGAAATAAAAAAATGTAAATCATATATTGGTACGGCAAACTTATATGAGCTTTTAAAGCTTTTTCTGTCTTCCCATTTCATTAAAATGGGTCGAGATAATATACATTATTTATTAAAAAAGAAGGTTTATTAGTCAAAACGAAAGGTCGTAGAGTGGTTACAACTAATTCTGACTACTACTTGAAAAAGTATCCAAATTGAAATTCGATTTTTCTTTTTTTAGATTTCTCCTCCGAAGCAACTGATAATAACTCAAATTTAAACAAAAATGTAATGCGTTTTCAATGATAGGAAATTTTAAGATTTATTGGGGGTAGCATACGCTTTCACCTTCAATTATCTGTTACATCACTTTATCTGAACAAATAGTTTCAAAAAAAGTAGCCTACTTTAGAGTAGGCTACTTTTAGAATCAAATTAATTACTGAAGATACCAATTGGTGTCAACTGTACCGCCACTAGTTGCCCAGCTTTGGAATTTCGTATAAAATGTTTTGATATTTTTTGTTTCTGGAGGATAAACAAATGAAGATGGAATGATTAATCCCCAAGGCTCGTTATTGATTGATTTGAAAGGGTCTGTGTTTGACAATAAACTACCTGTAGAATTAGCAATCTTCAACGCGTCAATTTTGTCAGTTCCTTTATATCCAACTAAGTGAACTTCTCCTCTGTCATTTCCAGCAGAATTATAATTTACGATAAACATATTTAATGTTTGGAATGTGAAACTATCAAGAGGAGTTGTAAATTCAATTGTAATAACCACATCAACTGGTGCATAATTATTAGTTTGTGTATTTACAAATCCAACATTATTCAAACCAAATGCCTTGTGTACATCATCAGCAATAGTAGCAACCGCAAATTTTTGTCCAGTTTCAACGCCATTAGCTCCTAATTTTAAAAGAGAGCCTACTAAGTCTGCACGTGAATAGGTAACTTTACTTACTGAATTTGCTAAGATACCATCTAATTGAACTGCCACTGCCAGACGTTTTAAGGCACCAGCCGCTCTTAATTTTCCTTTCAATACAACTTTTGTTACTTTATTTGAAGTATTTTGGAATTTAACCACATTCATATCAACTACAACGTCATTCAGGTCATAATCACCTAATTGTGGCCAGTTATCTTCAAAAGCATAAGAATAAGTTCCAAGATTAACTTCTGTTACAACTTGGTCTTCTGGCTTATCATCGCCAGGGCCTTTGTTTCCACCACCATTACAAGTAGTGCCAGGTATAACCACAGTTGATTTATCAAAAGGAACAATCGTTGCAGGGCTGTTGATTACATAATATGTTTTCCATTGCTCATTTGGAGTATGGTCTGAACAAGCAATCTCGAGATTTCCTGAGTAAGTAATAGCATTCCATTGACCTTTTACATCAACTTTCTTCATTCTTGCTAATGCTCTACCAGATGAAGCAGGTCCTTTCATTACATTACTATTACTTGTGAATTTAACAATTTCAGTTACCTCTAAGATAGCATTCGCGAGTAAATTGAATTCAGTACCACCACTTTGATAAGTGTCAACACTCAGCATACCACCTCCTTCAATCTTGATTTTAGCACCATTTGTTAAAAGATCTTTGATTTTGATATAACACAACGTTTCTAATGTTGAATTAGTTAAAAGCCCTTTTTCAACATACATAGAGCCTTCATTTCTAATCAAAGTAGAAGTAGTAGTACTTGTAAGATCTTCAAATGTTATAGTTCCATAGTTCTTTAGACTTGCATTAGTAAATACAGCCTTCTTTGCTTTGAGCGTACCATAGTTACTGTAGGTTGATTCGTTTGATGTTGTCATGTTATCAAACTCAGCTTTGCCACAATTAATAAAAGTACCACCTGTATTTTGAGTCAATTTGTTAATTTTAATCGAACCGTTTTCGGTTATAATTAAAGTATTATTACCACCAACAACAAGAGCATTATTTGAATCATTCCATTCGCCATCAATGTAAACTTTTACGTTGCTTGTACCATTATTAAGGTCAATATTACCTTTGAAAGAAACACCAGCTTTCACAACATAAGTCTTGTTAGATTCAATTTTAACATTCTTATCATTAGCTTTAATTTCAATCGCACCAGCTGGAACTGCGTAATCAGCCACTGAATAAGCAAACATAGGAGCCAACGTATTAGATTTAGATAAATCTGTAGCAACTCTTACACTTTCCATACCAGTACTGATAGATCCATTGAGTGAAATGCTCAAATTGCCTAAACTTTCAACTGGAATCATTGTAACAAAAGGAACTTTTGTCGGAGATATTCTTCTAACGTAAATATAGTTCAACATAGTTGGAACTACGATTTTACCTGTAAAATCTTGACCTTTTTTGGCAACACCAGCACTAAGCAAATTTGCTTGTGTACCAAGCATTGGATCATTGTCATATAATTCCACACGGTAAAAGTATTTACCACTGAATTTATCATCAACAGCTACCTTGAAATCCATTGTCTTAGTAGTTGACCAGTTAAAATCAGCTGGAATAACTACATCGCTAGAAAACAACTTTGGAGAAGATGCAACAACCTGTCTTTCTAAGTCGGTCTTCAAACAACCTGAAAGTACAAAGACGATGGAAAAAGCTAAAAGAGAGGGGATTGAGATTGTCCTTTTTAATAAAGGAACGATTTGAGATTTAACTATAACAGTAGATAAAAAAAGTATATAAAACTTTTGGTATTTAATAATTAAATGGTATGGGCTCAATAAATATGCCAAGGCCAAAAATCAGTAGAAGTCAGCTCACAAAAAGCGAAGAAATAAGCTCCTAAATCTGAGGAAAAGGAATTTCTAACAATGATTTCTAACAATATTTTTTGTTGAGTGAAAAGAAAATATTCTAACTCAATTCAAACAAAGTTTTTTATTCTTTTTGACTGAATTTCAAAATCTCATTTTCAAAGTATAAACACTCAATACAAATAATTGACTATCAAATATTTACAAGAAAACACACCAGTGAAATATATTTTTCAAGCCAAAATTCGTATAAAAGCAATAATAAGCTTAGGGTACTTTTTCATTTTAAAAGCTCACATGTAGATTTGCAACACCTTAAATCGAATTCATTAGAATATTTTTAAAATATTTTAATAAAAATTAGAAAAAAATACTATTCAAAAAAGAAGCATATCCAAAAATAGAAATTTTTTTCCCAATATTGGAATTTCAACAATTGAGGATTAAAAACATGGAAAATTAGGTTGATAAGACAATTACAAGAAAAAAAATTATTAAAAGGTACCAAGTCAAAAGGGTATATAAAATTATTTTTGGTGAAGCGGTTGATTTTTAGGGGAATATAAAAAATTGAAAAATCAATAAAAAAGGGAAGAATTCTTGAAAATAAATAATTATTCAAAGAACTTGTCTAGCATTAATTAAAGATTTACTTTTCTTACAAAACATATCGCCACTGCGATAATATTAAGACATAGCCAATTAAGATGTACCCAATAGTTTAGACAGTATTATTAATGTTGTTGTTGTAAAATTTTCTTTTTTTGCTTTTTTTTCTTTTGTTAATAAGTGTGGACAAGTGGATAAGTCAGGCTGCTTGCGAAAAAAATTTATCAGGTGTTTGATAGTTTAAACTTTGGTGAAAATGCTCTTGATTATAAAAATCAAAGTATTTTTCTAATCCCTTTTGCAACTCTGTTCCATTCTGATAAGATTTTAGGTAAATATCTTCATATTTGACACTTTTCCAAATTCTTTCCACGAAAATATTATCAATGGCTCTACCTTTACCATCCATCGAAATCTGGACTTGGTTATCTTTGAGAACCTGTGTAAAGATATTTGATGTAAATTGAGACCCTTGGTCTGTGTTGAAAATTTCTGGTTTACCAAATCGCTCAACTGCTTCTTTTAAGACTTCTGCACACCACTCTGCTTCCATTGTATTACTAACAGACCAAGTTAAAACCTTTCGAGAATACAAATCAACTATTGCTATGAAATACATAAATCCTTTCGCCATCGGTAGATATGTTATGTCTGTTGCCCATACCTGATTAGATTTTGTAATCTTCATACCTTTCAGCAAATATGGATAAATTTGATGCTCTTAGTTAGGTAAAGATGTATTTGGCTTGTGATAATATGTCGTGGTTCAATAGAAACGCTACAGATTACTGATAGAGAAAAAATTGCATTTTTCATGTAAAATATTTTTAGGAATAACTTCAGCTTTAGTGTAGTTACTTAGATGCAATGAGTTTTTTTCTTTTTTATAAGACTGAATACAAATTTTTTCTTTCGATTCATCATACTTGGCTTCTATATCCTCCCAAAATGGTGTTAATGCTGACTTTTCAACAACAACATCCATCGGTGTTTTATTATTTAAAGAGCTATGAGGACGATACCAGTTATAATGAAACTGCCATTCTTCTACTAAGAGCGGCAATTTTTTATCCGTTAAATCCATTTCATAGTAAAATTCTTGTAAATCAGTCTGTTGACTTCGTTCTACTTTTCCATTTAGATGTGGAGAACAAGGTTTTATAGGACGAAACTTAATGCAATATTCTTTTAGTTTCTCTTGAAATGAATAGGCAAAAAACTCCTGCCCTCTATCAGTCTGCACTCGCTGAATTGGAAGCGGAACGCCGCCAGAAGTCATTTGTTCAACGACTCGCTCTAAAAAATTAATAGAGTTTTTTGCTGTTCGACGAGTATATAAGGCTAAAACTCTAAATCTGCTACAATCTTCAATGGCTGTATATTGATAGCGTCCAGTAGTTATTTTACAAACATCCATCTGGACTCTTTCTCCTGGAATTTCCTTTGCATATCTAATGAAAGAGCCATTCTTTCGATACTTATTTAGTGGTTTTACCTCATTTTTATGCAAAATTCGGCCAATCGTGGAGCGGACAATTTTACATTGTATTCTCTCAAAAGCTGCGAGCAAATCCGTATTTTACCATACCTAAACTCTTGACGAATTAGTAAAACAAGATTTTCAATTTCATCATTTGTCTTTTGAGAAGCTAATTTAAGTGGGCGTTTAGATTTCTCAAACAACCCATTTTTACCGTTAATAGTAAAGCGTTTTAGCCATCTTTGTAAGGTACTTCGAGCAATGCCATACTTACGAGCGGTTTGGCTAACAGAACCACAGGAAAGGTAGGTGTCAATCCATTTTTGCCTAAGCAAAATATCTCGTTCTGCCTGATTCATAAGTTTTTGGTTTTCAGCCAAAATACTAAAAAAAATAGTAATTGTGAAGTGTAACTATTTTAAGAATTCTAAAACCGACCTAACTGTAGCGTATGTCTTGAACCATCACAGGTATAGCGTACAGTTTAAAAAGTACTCTTAATTCGTTTCAACAAATCAATTACATCATTAACTTCTTGCTTAAATGTCACGAACTCGTGTGTTAATTCATGGGTAAGGCTTTCGTTTTTTGCACCTTTTTCTACTTTTTCTAGGTATTCAACCTCATTCATTAATCTAAACATTGAAAGTGAAGATTGCATATCGTGTGCAATTCCTTGGATGTCGTTATAGGCTTTTTGCTCAATCGCTTTTTCGAGCAAACTCAAGTCATTTGGTACTTTATCAATGAATATTTCCACCATTTCTTTCTTCAAACTCTCGTTTTCAGCTTCACCTAATGATTCAAAGTATGAAAAGTCGATACTTTTTTTGTTTCTTGTTTCAGTTGATAATGATTGATTTTCAATGGCATTCTCAATTGGATTTTTATTTCCTGTTTCAACGACTTCATATATTTTATTCAATAACTCTTGCTGTTTGAATGGTTTTGCCACGTAGGCATTCATGCCAATTTCGAAACATTTTTGTTGCTCACCAACCAGTGAATGTGCGGTCATGGCAATGATTGGAATTTCTAATTTTAGGACATTACGAATGTGAATAGTTGTCTGATAGCCATCTTTTACTGGCATTTGAAGGTCCATTAGAATAAGATCGTAATGGTTTTTCGACAATAATTTTAATCCTTCTTCACCATTGACGGCAATATCTAAATCGAAACCAAATTTTTGAATAATGGTTTTGGCCAAGCGTTGATTTAGTTCGTTGTCTTCACAAAGTAATATTGATAGTTTTCGGCTAGATTTTTTATTAGAATCATTTTCAATGCTGGCGTCTTTGTACGATGATTCAACTTTGGGAAATATTAAAGAAAAATAAAAGTCAGAGCCTTGTCCTAATGTACTTTTGACCTGAATTTGACCGTTTTGTAATTCGACCAATTGCTTAACAATGTTTAAGCCTAAGCCAGTACCACCAAATGTGCGTGTTGTGCTGGCTTCAGCTTGGGTGAATCTTTCAAAAATTAATGATAATTTATCAGCTGGAATACCAATACCTGTATCTTTCACCGAAAATTTTAGCGTAACGTGGCTATCGGTTTCATCAACCTTCTTTACCGATATCGTTACTTCGCCTTCTTTCGTGAACTTTACTGCGTTTCCTACCAAATTCATCATTATTTGATTGAGACGGCCTTTGTCTCCTACCACAAATTCAGGCATATCGGCATCTAATAATAAACTAAAGTCAAGGTTATTTTTAGCGGTCTTTACTTTTAATAATTCATAAATGTGCTTCAAAGTAGCTTTTATATTGAACGGGTAAGATTCAATCACCAATTGTCCTGATTCAATTTTTGATAAATCTAAAATATCATTAATGATATGAAGTAAATTATCTCCTGCCATCTGGATATTACTAATAAACTCCCGTTGAGTTGAATCCAAATTGCTTTGAGAGATAAGTTCCGTAAAACCAATAATGGCATTTAAAGGCGTGCGTATTTCATGACTCATATTTGCCAAAAAGCTATCTTTTGCGTAAACAGCTTGTTCGGCAAGGTTTTTGGCATTGATTAGGTCTAATTCAGCTTGTTTTTTGATTGTGTAATCCTCTGCAACTCCCAAATAACCCAAAATATTGCCATCCGTATTTCTAATACAAGTAAAGCTCAACCAAACAGGAATTCTTCTACCTGATTTGGAAATATATGTCCATTCATGAGAATCAGCGGAATCGTTTTCTTTGATTTTTGCTACAAAAACCTCAAGACCCGGCTTCACCTCTTGACCCAATTCCGCAGTTAGCTCTGCCGCACGTTTTGCGATTTCGGCAGGGTCATGAAAATCAATAGGAGTCAGTTTATTGATAAGTTCTTCGGCGGTATATTCCAACATTTCTAAACCTACTTTATTGATTCGCTTGATAATACCGTTTACATCCGTAAAAATAACTGAATAGCTAACTCCGTTGAAAATGGCATTTTGAGAGGCCATTAAATTAGCAATATTTAAGTCTTTTCGTTTTTTTTCGGTTATATCCGACTCGATAGCTATGAAGTTTATGAGTTCATGTTTATCATTAAAAATAGGACTGATACTAATTTCAAGCCAATACTTTCTACCCGATTTACTTCTATTTTTTATTTCTCCCTTAAATGAGGTTTCCTTATTTAGAGCTTCTCTGATTTGCAAAATTGTATTTTTGTCAGTTTCTTCATATTGAAGAATTTTTCCTGGTTTTTTGCCAATCACCTCCTCCAAAGAATAACCCGTCAATGTTACGAAAGGCTCATTGACCCATTCAATTCGACGGTACTTATCAGTCATTATAATAATGTTGTCAGTACCTTTGGCTACAAGTGAAAGTCGTTTATTTTCTTCATTAATTTTTTTACTGAGCGTAATATCTCTGGCAGTGGCATATAATAAACCCATTTCTTTATCATAGGAAGCATTCCAACTTAGTAATTTATAATTACCCCCCCCTTTACACTTAAATCTTGCTTCAAAATGGATAGTATTGATGCCTTGAGCCAATTTGTCAATTTCTTTTTGGGATGAATCAATATCATCTTGGTGAACAAAGTGCAAGAAAGGCTTTGAGGTCAGTTCTTCATCTGAAAAGCCCAACTCTCGGGAAAAAGTAGGGCTTAAATTCTCAAAATAGCCTGCGGTATTGATCACACACAAATAATCTTGCGAGATGTTGAAAAACTGTTGTAGTTTATTTTCTGATATTTTTTGTTTTGATATATTTTGACTGATGGATACATACCTGTCAGGCTTACCTTTTTCGTCCACAAATGGCACAATAGTAGTATCTGCCCAATAAGACTTAACATCTTTCGTCTTATTTTTTACTTCTTTTTTCCAGACAAGACCAGCGGTAATTGTCTGCCATAAATCGATGAAAAATTCTTTGGGATGAAAGCCCGAATTGAAGATTCTAATATTTTGTCCAATCAATTCCTCCTTTGAATATTTTGATATATTACAAGCGGCATCGTTCACAAAAGTGATAATACCATTTTTATCAGTAATAACAACACTCGAAGTTAGGTCTAAAGCTGATTTATAACTATTTAACTCATGGGTAATTGTTTCTAAGGCTTTTTTTGCTAGGTTATCTACCTCATTTTTTAATTCAAGGTTCTTTTTCTTCAATTCTAACTGAGCAATTACACTCTTGGCTAGCGTAGAAAGTGCCTTTTTTTGTTCATCATCTAATAATTTGGGCATATTATCAATGACGCACAAAGTGCCAATATTAAAACCATCGGGAGAAGTGAGAGGAGCTCCCGCATAAAAACGGATATCAGGGCTGCCAGTTACCAACGGATTGTTTTGGAACCTTTCATCTTCGAGAGCATTTGGTACTTCAAAAATATCATTTCCCATGATGGCATATTGACAAAATGAAATTTCTTTCGGCGTTTCGGATTCCGCTAAGCCAATACGGGATTTGAACCACTGTCGTTTATCATCGATTAACGAAATTGAGGCAATCGGAGTTTGACAGATGTGAGAAGCTAACTGTGTAATATTATCAAAATATTCCTCAGATAAAGTATCTAATATATTGTAGTCGAGCAGTGCTTGGAGTCTCTCTTTTTCATTTAATGGTATAGGAGCGTGTGTTTCTTTCATTTTGGAAGGCGAAATAATATAGAGGAAATGTTTTTTACTGCTAATTTACAATATGCAAAAGCATTTTAGTCTGAATCCTTAATTTTAATCTCAATTTAATAACTTTCATAGAGATTCTGACTGACACGTAATAAGGCGGAATATTGTATGTAAAGACCACCCAAACAGAAACCACACCGTTTAAGTCCACCACATTTGCAATAATCGAAGCAATTATCTTCAACGATAAGAGTTGTTCCTGTTTTGACTTGTTGATAAATCAGAATATCTACATTTGCTTAATGATGATTGAGTCTGCTCATGTATCAATTAAATCAGGTAAATTTTTCTCAGCATATTTACCAGATTGCATTAGAAAATCAATCGCTTCATTCCCATCTTTGATAACACTAACTTTGTTACTAATTCTTCCTTCCTCTAAAGCATCCATCGTGAGTAAAATATCGCTTTCGTTATCTTCCACTAAAAGTATATGAATGGGTTTCATCAATGTATTTCCTGTTTTGGTATTGTAAAATAAAATGTACTTCCTTTGTTTGGCTCAGATTCGAGCCAAATTCTACCGCCTAAATTTTCAATTATTTTTTTGTAATGGCCAAACCTATGCCCGTTCCTGAATAGTCATCTTTATTGTGTAATCGTTGGAAAATAATAAAAATCTTGTCAAAGTATTGTGAATCAATACCTATACCATTGTCTTTTATTGCCATCATCCACTCATTGTTCACTGATTCAACAGTGATTTTTATTTGGGGAACAACACGCTCCTCTGTACTTACGTATTTTAAGCTATTGGAAATTAAGTTTTGAAACACCTGACGCATCGAACTTTTGGAAGCCTTGACCGTCGGAAGTGTGTCTAAATGAATAATCGCTTTTTTCTCTTGGATTTGCTTTCTATAAAGAATAAGGATATCATTCACCAAATCATTTAGATTTACCAATTCTTGCTTATCTTCCATTCTTCCGACCCTTGAAAACTCAAGCAAATCTAGAATAATTTGTCTCATTCTTTTGGCACCATCAACAGCAAAGTAAATATACTGCTTACCTTTTTCATCAATCACATCTTTATATTTCCTTTCAATTTGCGACAAAAAGCTGGTAATCATTCGCAGAGGCTCTTGCAAATCATGCGAGGCAACATAGGCAAACTGTTCAAGTTCTGCATTGGAAATAAGCAGTTGTTGAACTTTTTTTTGTAGTTCATTATTAACAGCCTCTAATTTTTGCTCAGCTAGTTTTCGTTCGGTGATATCTCTTCCAATTCCTAAGATTCCCATTTCATTCGTATCATCATCGTAAACGAGCATTTTAGAAGTAAGGTACCACGATAATTGCCCTTCATTACTCATAAACGATTCTTCATGGTCCATCACTGCTTTTCCTGTTCTCAAAATTTCCAAATCTTGTTCGTAACCAATACTTGAGGGCTTATCAATATAAATTTCAGCATCTGTTTTACCTATAACTTCTTCTTCACTTGAGACACCCTGCAAGCGTAAATCAACTTTATTACTAATCAATTTTCGGGCATTGGTGTCTTTGAAAAAGATAGAATCTGGTAAATTATCTATCAAGGTTCTTAGAAGTTTTCTTTCGGATTTTATTTTCTGTTCATTCAGTTTTCTTTCGGTAATATCTCTAATAAAAACAGTTAGCCCATTTTCAGAAGGGAAAGCATTCGCTTCAAACCATTGTTCTGAAATAGTAAGATATTCTTCAAATCTTACTACGACATTTTCAGCAACTGCTTTTTTATATTCAATATAAAATTTTGTATCAAGCATAAATGGAAATTGCTCCCAAAGGTTTTTACCAATGATATCGGTTCTTTTAATCTCGGTTAACAATTCCATTTCTTTATTCCAATAGGTAACTATCCAGTTTTTATCCATAGAATAAAAGCCATCTCGGATACTTTCGAGGGTCGTTATAACCTTATTATTTGCTTCTACTAAATCACGTTCGTAATTCACTTTTTCAGTAATATCACGTGAGATGGCAATCCAGTGCGTAAACCACCCCTTTTCATTAGCTACGGGAGTTACGGTGAAATTCACCCAAAACTCTTCTCCATTTTTTTTGTAATTAATCGTAGTTACTTCACAAGATTCCCATTTTCGAAGGGCTTGGCTTAGCCTTGCTAATTCTTTAAAGTCAGACTTTGGTCCTTGCAGTATTCTAGGTGTTTTTCCAATAATTTCCTCCACTTCATAACCAGTCATTTTCGTAAAGGCCTTATTAGCATACATGATTTTAGGACCTGGCTCATCAAATGGTTCTGGTTCGGTAATTAGAATCGCATCATTGGCATTAATAACCACCGATTCGAATAATTTTAACTGTTGTTCTCTTTCATTTCGCTCGGTAATATCCTGCATTGCCCCAACCATTCGAATGGCTTTTCCGGTATTGTCTCTCAGAATAAAGCCTTTATCTAATACATAAGCATATTTTCCATCTGCTTTTTGGTAACGATATTCATCCTTCCAATTGATGGCATCACTCTCAATGGCTACGTGAATACCATTCAAAACTCTTTCAGCATCTTCAGGGTGTAGATAAACACGCCAAGAATCAATCGATGATAAACCGTTACCGTCTGTATGACCAAATATTTTTTCAAAACTCCCTCCTACAAAAAACGAGTGATTCATTAAATCCCAATCCCAAATAGCATCAGAAGTAGCTTGTGTTACAAGGTTATAACGTTCGTTGCTCAAAACAAGTTGTTTTTCAGCTTTCACGCTTTCCGTAACAACCTTTGAATGAACCGAATAGCCAGTTTGAACGGCATCATCATTAATAATAGGATTTATGTACACCTCAAAAATCTGCGATTCATTGAATATCGTTTCTTCATACACAAAGGAGATTGCTTTTCCTTCTGATGCCTCTCTAAATTTTGTTCGAAGGAGGTCTTTTTTATCAAAAGCAAAATTTTCTATCAAATTCATTCCTTTTTGAGGCGGCTGACCTATTAAATAAATGGATGCCTTAACCATTGCCTTATTAAAAGTGATAAGGTTTAAATTCATATCCAATGAATATACAGCATCAGACATGTTATCAACTAAGGCTCTGTATTCTGCTCTTTGTTCTTCTTCTTTCTTTTTAAGTTGCTTTTGTTGTGTGATATTTTTTGATAAAATGGTAACACCTATCAATTGTTTATTTTCATTGAAAATGGGGTTAACAGCCACATTGAATACGAGCATTTCGTTGTTAAAAATAAATTCATCTTCAAAAATGCACCTGCCATTATTAATTACTTTTTTTAATACCTCTGAATACTTTTCTCTTTTATGCTCTCCAAAATGTTTTAAAATACTCATACCTGGTTCTAATTTCACACTTTTCAAAGCAAGCATTAAATTAGATAATGAAGAATTAAAGGTTATCAGATTAAAATTCAAATCAATCGAATAAATAAGGTCTGGGGTATTTTCAATAAGGGCTTTAAAATGAGCCTCTTGCTCTTTTTGTTTTTTGTCTAATTTAAAAAAATCTGTTTGGTCTTGAATGGTAATAAAGACCCCCTTAACGTCGCCTAATTCATTAAATATCGGTTCATCAATGGTATTAAATATTTGAAGCGAACCTGTACTCGTAGAAACTTCTGGTCTTAACTGTACTCTATTTCCTTGTAAAACAAATTTATATTTTTCATTAACTGCTTCTCTTCGCTCGGGCAATGCTAAATCTAAAATTGACATTCCTAATTTCAAATCCTTTCCCAACAAATCTAAGACTTGCTTTGCAAATTGATGGTTGAATGAAATAATACTAAGGTGAGTATCAATAATCGCATAAGGCTCCTTCGTATATTTTTTCAATAAATCTAATTCGTTTCTACTATTTTCTTGGTTAGTTTTCATGAGAAACTTATACGATTGAATAATAAGAGTAATCTGTTTATTTTCATCTAAGATGGGGATATTTTCAAGTTCAATCTCTTGTTCGGAGGTAGTTTTTACCTGTATTTTGTTTGTTTGTTTGGTAGTAATCACTTGAAGTAATGATTGCTCCAATGCTGTAAAGTCTAGCCTTTTTTCAGTAAAATAAGAATTAAGTGGCTTCCCAACTACATTCTCGGCGGTCATATTTGTTTCTGTCAGGAAGGCATCATTTACGTTTTGAATTGTAAAGGACGGATCAACATAGATTAATAGACTAGGTAATGGAAATGCTTTAAAAATATTGTTAGCAATTGTTTGTGACATAGCTTTTTTAATAGGTTAACTTACTTTCTTCCCACAAAAAATGTTTATAGAATATGTTTTTAGTATTAAATGGAAGTATGTATTTAGTAGTTAGCTAATAATCTATACACTTTAGAGTGTTTACTTAATTACTTTCAATTAAGTTTATGGATGAAATTATGATTGATCCCAAATTAGGATAACCATGTAATGACATCCAACTATGCCTAGCTATTAATAACCTTCAAGGTTGTCTTTTTGAATGATAAAAAACGCACCTTTTCATCATTAAAGATAATAGAGCAAATGTTAATTGAATCTGATCCAATTTAGAATATCTTCAGTCAATTCACCTTCATCACTCATCATGGATGGATTGATGTTATTAAACAGCATTAGTCGTGATGGGCACACAAGGTTCACACACTAACTTTTGAAAGTCAATATTTTTGAGAATTTATAATAATGAGCAGCAATTGTAACGGAGTATAAAAGTTATAATGTAAAGTTGAGGCAACAGCATCCTCCTAATGTACTTTGGATTTACTTTTAAAAAATTTAAAAGTAGTCTTTTTTATTTAAATTAGTTTTCAATTTAAAATAATTCTGGAATTGGATTTGTTGTTTAATATGACAATATCAAATAATATTATTATACGGTATCAAATCTTCACATTTGATTACATTAAAGACATAAAAATATTAGTATTTAATTTAAATACCTAATTTTTCAAATACTTAAAACTATAAAAATGGTTTAATTCTTTTTTTATGCTACTTATATATGACTGGAGATAAAATTACGTTTAAGTCTTATGATTCTAAATCAGATTTTATGGTTGATTTTGTGGAAAATAAAATATATTTCACTAATAGGCATCTTTATAATTTATTAGGAAAAATGGAGAAAATATAAAAATTGTGTGGATTTCGTAAATATCTTATAAAATCGAAAGGTTATTCTTCCGACTTTAATTTTTAATATTCAGGACTACCCATTTTAGAACGACATTAATAGTTCCCAAGAGTGGGAAGAAAATGAAGTTTCTAAACTTAGAAAAAAATTTAAAGCATAGCTGTTTTCATTCCTTTAGTTCTTCCTAAATTATACAATTTCTCTCAGCTTTAAATTTCAAAAAAATGATAGGAAACAATTAACACACATCTATAATATTGTTCCTTTTTTCTACTGAAAAACGGCATATTTTTTGATATTTGTTTTGTAAAAGTGAATCTTATGAAACAAATATCCATTTTATTTATCATTGCTGTTTTCTCTATTTCCTGTTCTCAAAAAGAAGAAATGGCTACTCCTACCACAGTTGATACCGAGCTTGAAAAAAACTTAACGGTTGCATCAAATGGAAAAGGCAAATCTTTTTATTTACTTCCTAAAAGTGATGATTTTGCTAATATTCCACAAGACCCAAAAAATTCGATTACAGCAGATAAAGTAGAACTCGGAAAATTATTATTCCACGAAACTGCATTAGGTCGAAACCCAATAATTGAATCAAGTAATAGCACTTATTCATGTGCAAGTTGCCACCATGTTAAGGCGGGTTTTCAAGCCTGTGTACCGCAGGGGATTGGCGATGGGGGCATTGCTTTTGGCGTACAGGGTGAAAAACGTGCTAAAAATCCGTTGTATAAAGATGTTGAAATAGACGTACAACCAATTCGCACGCCTTCGGCTTTAAATATAGCCTATCAAACCAACGTTCTTTGGAATGGCCAATTTGGGGCAACCCATCTAAATACTGGTACAGAAGCAAGTTGGACTAAAGGAACACCCAAAGAAAATAATAAATTGGGTTTTCAAGGAACTGAAACACAAGCGATTGCAGGGCAAGACGTTCATCGTTTATTTATTACAAAAGGGTGGGTAGAATCCTACAAAACTTATTCAGATTTGTTCAAAAAGGCTTTTCCCAAAATGAATTTTAATGATAATCTGGAATATAAAGTTAATGCAGGATTAGCAATTGCAGCTTATGAGCGAACATTACTCTCATATGAAGCCCCTTTCCAACAATGGCTCAAAGGAAACTATGGAGCAATGACCGATGACCAAAAGAAAGGAGCAAATTTATTTTTTGGAAAAGCTCAATGTGCCACCTGCCATAATGGGCCTTCGTTGGCTTCAATGAATTTTTATGCTTTGGGGGCAAATGATTTACAAAACGGAAATTATGGAAACAATACTGTTTTTGCTGTTACGGAAGGTAAAGCCGAACATAAGGGGCGTGGTGGGTTTACTGGAAAAGCAGAAGATATGTATAAATTTAAAGTGCCTCAATTATATAATCTGAAAGATTCGCCTTTCTATTTTCATGGGTCATCTTTTACAAAAATCGAAGATGTAATTGCCTATAAAAATGTGGCAAAACCTCAAAATACGAAAGTACCAAGCACACAACTTGCGAAGGAATTTAAACCCTTAAATCTTACTGCTGATGAAATTAAGCAACTAACTGAATTTATTAAAAACGGTTTGTACGATAAAAATTTAACAAGGTATGTACCTTCCAAATTACCTTCTGGATTGGCTTTTCCGAATAATGATACACAATCAAGAAAGGATTTAGGGTTTTAGAATACTTACTTATTTCCAAATCAAAACCACCATTCCTAAAAGAATTAGCCCCGCACCAATCAATATTTTAGGCGTGATGGGTTCTTTGAGAATGATAAAAGACAGCACCAAGGTAACCACAATACTGGCTTTATCAATACTGGCCACATAAGAAACCTGCCCCTCTTTCATGGCTCTATAATAGAAAATCCATGAAAGAGAAGTAGTGATGCCCGATATAGCCAAGTAAATGAGATTACTTTTGGGAGCTTGTTTGATTTCCGCAAAGGCATTGTTCAATAAAAAGGCATTTGCCACTACAATACTAAACACAACTGTTGTACGAATACTAAGAGCAACATCACTACTCAGATTCTTCATACCAAACTTGGCAATGACCGAGGTAAGACCAGCAAAGAGCATAGATATTACCGCAAAGAGTTTCCATTTTTCCATTAACTGTATTTTAAAATTCTTTAGAAAATTTATTTTCCATGAGTTTTTCTTTGAAACCTGATTTAAACGAATAAGCAAATGTAAGCATAAATGCACGGGTATCGGCTTTCTGAGTGCGGTTTGTGATAAATTCAGTTGTAAGTGTTTTGCCACCACTATTGAGCGTATTGAAAATATCGACTACTAACAAGCCTAATCTGGCATTGCCTTTACCGAGTTTTTGTTGATAACCCAAATCGGCATAATAAATCGGAATTAAATTCCCCTGTGGTGTAGTAGCTGCCGAAGTGTAATTACCGATAATTTGTAACTTTCCGTTTTTGCCAACCGTTATATTATTTATTAGTTTTCCGAACCAGTTAAAGGTATTCTGTTGTGCCACAGCCGACGCATTATTTCCTCCAAATAATTGTTCGAAAAGCGTAAAACTGGCATTGAAATCATAAACACGGCTCGGTTTGGCAGTAATAACACTTTCTAAACCATAACTATCTGCTGTGCCTATATTTACTGGCAACCTCAAAACTACTCCGTTGCCCAAAGGTTGTAAAAATTGCCTAATAGTATTGGTGGAATGGCGATAAAAAATATTGCTCGTAATTGTTGCCTTTTCCCACTCTTTATTGTAGCCCAATTCTGCGGCATGAACTATTTCGGGTTTCAGATTCGGATTTCCACTGTGTGGATTGAGTGCATCAGTAATATCTACAAACGGATTGAAATCGCCGAGGCTTGGGCGGTTGATTCTTTTGCCGTAGCTTAGTTTCCAAGATTGCCCTTCCGAAACATCATAGATGAGATTTGCAGTCGGGAATAGTTTCAGATACTCATTCGTAAATTTTGTGCTGTTATCTTGGGTTTTACCACTATTGCTTACTTGTTCGGCTCTTACACCTAATTCATATTTCCATTTTTCTGACCCTAATTGATTATGATAGAGGGCATAAACGGCATTAATTTGTTCACTAAAATTAAAAATATTACTGGACACCTGGTTCACAACAAATACATTTTCTCGTTTATCCGAGGCTTCATAATCATTTTTTACACTTCTAAAAGTACCCTTATAACCTGTTTCAAAAACACCCTTCGCCCCAATAGGTGTGGCATAATCTACGATAATGTTAGAAATGACATCATCTTCGTAGTTATGCGTTTTTTGGTAAAAAACATTGCCAATTTTAGTGGCATTTTCGGCTAATTGTTGGGTGTCAATATCAGTATTTTCACGCCCTTGTTCGATGGATGTTGTTGCCGAAGCACTTAAAGATTTTTTGGGGTCGGCAAATTTTCGGTTATAATTGAGGGCAAACTCTCCCACTTTTGAGCGGCGATATTCAAGTGAGTGTCGGTCGTTGGCGTTAGAAAAACCCATGTTTTGCTTCAAAATGATACTGTTTAGTTTTTCGTCGTTGTCTTGCCCTTGCACATTGCCAATCGCTTCAAACGAAAAGGTATTTTTTTCGTTTGGCTGAAAATCGAGATTCAATTTTAAGTTCTGCAATCTTTCTACTCGTTCATCGTGGCGGTCTTGATTGATTTGGTAGGTTTCAGGCAATAAAAAATTGGTGCGGTTGGTGGTAATGTGTTTTGTACGACCTGCAAAACGATTATCATACGCCAATCCGATATTCCATTTGTCAGCTCTATGATTAAGTAAAGCAGAGCTGCTTATACGCCCTCTTGAGCCTTCGCCTACACCCAAAGCGATAGCACCGTTTGTGCCATTTTGGGCATTCTTTTTAAGAATAATATTTATGATTCCGCTTTGGGCATTGGCATCATATTTTGCCGAAGCATTGTTAATTACTTCTATGCTTTCGATACTGCTGGCGGGAATCTGGTCGGCATTTGCCAATTTAGAATTTCGCCCGTTTATTAAAATCAAAGGTGTCTTTCCTCTGAGCGTAATGGCTCCGTCTGCATCTACTGCTATGGTAGGCGTGCTTTTCAGTAAGTCGGTTGCCGTTCCGCCCAGTTGGGTAATATTAGCCGCCGCATTTACAACAAAGCCTTCGTTAGTTTTTTCAATAAGTTTTTTTTGTGCAGTAACCACTACTTCGCCCAAGAGTTTATTATCTGTTTTTAATTCAATATTACCTAAATCCAAGTCAGAGTTTCCAATTTTGATTATCTGTTTGTAAGTTAGATAGCCTATTAAACTTGCTTTTAATACAAATTCACCTTGTTCGTGGAGTTGAAAATGAAATTTCCCAACAGAATCAGAAACCGCAAATTGTAAAACCTTTGTAGTATCACCTGTTTTTGATATGGTAACATTGACAAACTCAATTGCTTGGTTTTTATCCAGTATTATGCCCGACAGATTGATTGTTTTTTGAGCAAAAGAAACAATAGAAGTGGTAAGTAAGAAGACGATTATCGGTAATTTCTTCATTTATTTTGTTATAATTGATTGATTCAGGCACAAATCAAGTGATGAATTTTGAAGAAATTTTGAATTTTTAGAAGAATATAGTAAAAATGTGTAAATTATTTTCAAAAGAATATTCGATTTTCCATGAATGTAAATCAGTAATTTTTTTAACAATTGCAAGCCCCAAACCATTTCCTTGCGTGGAAGCATCGGTTTTGACAAATCGCTGAAAAAGTTGGTTAGATGGTATCGCTTCGTTTTTGCCCGAATTTCTGACTACAAATTTTTCATGATTTAAGAAAATTTCAATATTTCCACCCAAAATATTGTGTCTGATAGCGTTAAAAATCAGATTATTAATCAAAATCTCAGCAAGTGATAAATTAGCCATTTGTAGCGAAGAATGGATGCTTAAATACTCCATTTTTAAGTGTTTAGCCTCGCATTGTTCGTACCAAAAATCTAAGTTCTGAACTATGATATTTTTAAAATCAACTTCACCTTTTTCAAAAATTTGGTGTTCGAGCTTACTCAATAGTAATAAATTTTTATTCAAACGGCTTAGTCGGGTTGTGGCCTCGTTGAGTTGGTCTAAAAGTTGCATTTGCCTGTCTGTCAGCTCGGGAACTTGTAAAAAGCTATCAATCTTAGATTTTAAAACAGCAACTGGTGTTTGAAGTTCGTGAGCAGCATTTTCAGCAAATTCTCGTTGAATTTTATAGGATTTAATTACACGATTGACGAGTTCTTTCAATACCGTTGTGAGCCTATTAAACTCATTGATATTTGATGTAAGGAACTTTGGCGGCTCGATGGCATTTTCAAGCTCGAATCTTTCTAAAAGTGTCAAATTCTGATAGAAACTTCGCCAAACTCTTCTGTTTTGCCAACGAGTTATCAAGTATGTACCTAATAAAATGAATATCAATAGCGATACAACAAATAGTATGATTTTTTCTATCCAGTCTTTTTCTTCAATCAGATTTTGTTTGATTAGAAGGGTATAAGGTTTGTTTTCGATTGAAACAGATGAGTATAGCACTCTGTAAGGTTCGAGTTCATGAACCAATGTATCATAATAAAACTTTTGCTCGATATAATCGTGTGTGTTACTTTTAAGCGTGTCTATTATCTTGAAGTCACGATTGAAGCGATTCCACTGTTTTATATCCTGTGTCTTGAGGTTTGGTAAAATGTATTGTTGAAATTCGGATTTTTCTAATCGAAGTCCATCATCAATGTCATCGAGATATAGTTTTTGAAACAAGAAGAAAATAATCGGAATAAATAGCAACAGCAACAAAGCCGAAAATATCAAATACCCTTTCAAGGTTTGATTGAGTAAATTGGTATCTTTGCTATGAGTCAGTCTTGCCATTTATAACCTAATCCATATACAGTTTTAAGATAATCTTTCACTCCAGCGGCAGATAACTTTTTCTTTAAATTTTTTATGTGAGCATACACAAAATCGTGGTTATCAAGCATATCTGCCATATCGCCAGAAATATACTCCGCTAAAACAGCTTTTGAAAGTACCCGATTTTTATTGCCTATCAGATACACCAATAAATCAAACTCTTTTTTAGTGGCTTCCACCAGCCTACTATTGGCATGAATAGTTTTTGATAAAATATCAATCTGAATTTCGTTAAATACCACGGTGTTATTACCCTCAAACTTTTTTCGGCGTATAACCGCTTGTATTCTTGCCATTAACTCAGCTAAGTGAAACGGTTTCATCAAAAAATCATCTGCTCCTAAGTTTAAGCCTTCAATTCTGACTTCTAAAGTATCTTTTGCCGATATTATTATTATTCCTTCTAATTTTTTTGCGTTTTTTAGCTGTTCGAGTAATTGCATACCGTTCCCATCAGGCAGGCTCAAGTCAAGCAAAATACAGTCATAATCATAGCTTTGTATCTTTTCGTTGGCATCCTTAAAGGTATCCACCCACTCACAGACAGTATCTTGGCTGTTCAGGTAGTTAATAATGTCTAAAGCTAAGGCTTTTTCATCTTCTATGAGTAGTATTTTCATTTTTAAAACCCAAAAGTAATCTATCAGGCATCAATAATAGTCATTTTTATATTAACTAATTTTTTTTAGCCCAATAAAACAACGGTGGAATGAGTAAAGGAGTAAAAAAAAGTGTGCTTATTAATCCTCCAATGATTACAGTTGCCAGTGGACGCTGGACATCAGAACCTATGCCGCTTGATATTGCAGCAGGAATTAAACCTAAAATTGCTAAAAAAAGTATTGACAAAATTGCTCTTAATTGTTCTTGGGAGGTTATTTTAATTAAATCTAACGTGATTTCACGCCCAATAATAGCCCTGTTAAGAGCCGAAACAAGAATGACTCCAGCCATTACCGAAATACCAAAGATAGAGACAAAACCCACCCCTGCCGAAACATTAAAATAATAACCCCTAATTAATAATGCAATAATACCTCCAGCCAATGCAAATAAAATACATGACATGGTTATGAGGGTATCTTTTGCGTTTTTATACAGCAAAAATAATAGCGAAAACACCAAAATTATAGTTAACGGAATGGTTAGGGCTAATTGCTTGCCTGCACGTTCGAGGTTTTCATATTGCCCGCCAAAAGTTACACTGTAACTTTTGGGAATTTGTATTTTATTTTCGATTTTTTCCTTCAACTCCTTTACAAAACCGCCTTGGTCTCTCCCTCTAATATTTGTTCTGACGGTTACCATACGTTTATTGTTGTACCGATAAATATTAGTTTGCCCTACTACAAATCGTATATCAGCCAATTCGCTCATCGGTATTAAAGCTCCCGAAGCCGAACTAACTAATAGTTTTTTAATTTCATCAATATTATTACGGAATTGTGGAAGATACCTAACCAAAATGTCGTATCTTTTAGTCCCATCATAAAGAACCGAAATGTACTTTCCGCCAATAGCGGCTTCAATCATATTCTGAATTTCAGATACATTGATTCCGTAGCGAGCGGCTTGTTCTCTGTTTATATTGATTGCAAGCTGCTCCTGTGTACCTTCTTGCTCTATATTTACTCCTTGGCTACCTTGCATCTGCTTCATAATTCCTACGATACTATCGGCTTTTGCTCGCATGAGTGTAAGGTCATCGCCAATTATTGAAACTGCTAAATCGGCAGCACTACCTGTTACAATTTCCATAACTTGGTCAATGATGGGTTGTCCTGATGTAAATTTTACACTGGGTAGTTCTTTTTCTAAATCAGTAGTAATACGATGCAACAATTCTTTTTTAGAAACCGTATCTGTCCATAAATTATACGCTTTCAGGCCTACTAATATTTCATTTCTGTTAGCAGGAAAGGGGTCAGTGCCATCATCATTTCGTCCAGTTTGTGTTATTATAAATTCAATTTGAGGATATTTGGCGATGGTTTCTCTGATTTTGGGAGCGTATTTTCCATTTTCTTGAATTGTAATACCTGCTGGGAAATTTCCTCTTAAAAAAATGGAACCTTCATCCAGTTCGGGCAGAAATTCTGTTCCTAAAAACACTCCAAAGCCAATTAACCCTGCCACTATTGCAAATCCAATTAATACGGTTTTCTTATAATATCTTGAGATAAAATCAATCACAAAATGATATGATTTGTCGAAAAAATTTAATACAAAATTTTGGTGCTCTTTTATTTCGATGTTGTTGTTTATGATTTTTTGAAAAACGTATGAAGTAAGCACGGGAATTACGGTAAGTGCAAAAATCATTGAGCCTATTACTGCAAATGATAAGGTAAGAGCCATAGGGCTAAAGAGCTTACCTTCGACACGAGTCATCAACAAAATAGGCATATAGGCCAAAATAATGATACTTACAGAGAAGAAAATCTCTTTTGATACTTCGTTGGCTGCCTTTATAGTTAAAGATATTATTCCTTTTTTCCTTTCGTGTTGTGTGGTTTTATGATAGCTCCTTATTAGGTGTTCGACCATCACAACAGCCCCATCAACAATGATTCCGAAGTCTATAGCTCCTAATGAAAGCAAATTGGCAGGAATGCCCGTCAGTCGCATGATAATAAAAGCGAAAAGCAATGAAAACGGAATAGTTACTGCCACCACCAATGCACTCCGAAAATTGCCCAAGAAGAAAATCAAAATAATAATAACAATGCTAATTCCTTCAAAAAGTGTTTTACCGACCGTATGTAAGGAGTTATCAATCAAAAAACTTCGGTCGTAAAGCGGACGTATTTTAACACCTGCTGGCAGTTCTTTTTCCTCTAACTCAATAATTTTTTCTTTGAGGTCTTTGAGTGATTCGCTCGGATTTTCGTATCTTCTAAGTAAAATTATGCCTTCTACTCCGCTACTTACTGAAATTTTTTCTTCTGGAATAGTGTAGCCTAATACACCACTGGGTGGTGGTGGTGCTATTTCGACACTCGCTACATCTTTAATATAGATAGGAACTCCGTTTTCTGCCTTTAATACGATATTCTCAATATCTTTCTCGGTTTTTATTGTGCCTAAGCCTCTAACTGCAAAGCCTTGCCCACCACGCTCCAAGATATTTCCGCCTGAATTTAAGTTATTTTCTCTGACTGCGTTTTCAACATCAGCGATATTTAACTGATATTTACGTAGATTATTGGGGTCTGTTAAGATATGAAATTGTTTAAGAGGGCCACCGAAGGTTACAACATCGGCAACTCCTTTGGTTTGTAATAAGTAAGGTTTTATGACCCAATCTTGAAGGTCTCGGAGCTGGGTAGGTGAAAAAGTAGGCGGTGCTTCGACTACATATCTGAAAATCTCACCAACAGCTGTTGATAAAGGAGCTAACTCAGGAGAAACTCCTTCGGGAAGTTCGGCAGAAGCGAGACGCTCCATGACTTGCTGACGGGCAAAATAATCATTTGTACCATCCTGAAAAGTCAGTTGTACAACCGAAAGCCCAAAAATAGTTCGGCTTCGGCGGTCAAGTACATTTGGCGTGTTTTGCAATGCTCGCTCAATGGGTACAGTAACTTGCTGTTCAACTTCTTCGGTGGCTCTACCCTCAAACTGAGCTACTACAATTACATTAGTATCGGCAATATCGGGGTAGGCTTCGATTTTTAGGTGAGTAAAACTCCAGTATCCGACCAGCATCAACACAATGCTAATTCCCGAAACCAGCCATCTATTATTGAGCGAAAATATTATTAGTTTTTTTACCATTATTTACCAAACAATAAGAAATCAATACCCAAAAGAAAGTCCTTTGAGCTGCATTGTACCTTTGTTTACTACTTGTTCGTTGGGGTTAATTCCACTGAATACGACAATTCTATCGCCAATTTGCTGACCAATAAAAATTTCTTTTCGAGAAAATGTAGTTTCAGAGGTTTTGATAAAAACATAATTGCGGCCTTGAACCGTAACGAGGGCGTTTTTATCAATACTAATAAAGTTGCCTTCGCTTATGCCAAACGACACAAGGGCAAACATTCCAGACCTAAGTTTATTATTTGTATTATTGAGAATAATCCTAACTTTAGTCATGCGGCTGGTATTATCCATTACTTCAGCGATGCCATTGACACTGCCTGTAAAGATTTCATCAGGATAAGCCGTAAACTTGACCTTGCATGAGGTACCTGCTATGATTTTACTGATTTGATTTTCGGAGATGTCAGCTATAATCCAGGCGGTTCCGACACCCGATTTAATGAGTGTTTCGGGGTTAAAACCTGCGGCTTTGAGTTTGGTGCTATGTTCAATTATGAGGCTTCTTTCGGCAATAAGGTCTGCTTCAGCACTTGCTTTTTCTGATTGTGCAATAGACTTTTCGCTTTCGGCCAGTAGCTTTTCGGTTCTGGCATCCGAAACATCTTTACCTTTTGCCGAGCCATGAGCTGCCAAATCCTCAAAACGCTCGATTTCAATTTGTTTTTGTTTGATAATAGCATCTTTCTGAACTATAACTGCTTGTTTTTGCTTCACTACGGCTTCTTTCTGGCTAATAGCCGACTGGTGGTTTAGCAATTCTGTATAGTTTGAGGTGAGTTCAGGGTTGCTAAAAAGTATTATTCTATTAGCGGCAACGGTCGCTACAACTTGAGAGGGGGCTTTAATTTCAGCCGTTATCAACGATGTACTGACGGTTTCGGTGGTAAAAAAAGCAGCACTTTCTGTGTTTGGAATAATGATATTTGTGCCATCGCTACTTACTTTGGGCGATAGGTTTTGACTCTGTTGTTTTTGGTTTTCATTTTTACAACCCCATATACCTAAAATAACTATCGAAGCAAAGAAGTATTTTTTCATAATTTCGCTATTTTATTGATTAGCCCTGTTATACTCAATAATTGAATTTGACTCTGTTGAAATTTTTGCAAAATCTCTACGTTTTGTTGCTGGGTTTCGAGCCAACTTCTTTGAGCTTCTAAAAAATCAATGATGGTTGTACCACCTCGGGTGTAAGCGTATCTGACATTACTCAAAATTTGGCTCGACTGCTCTACAAGAGCCTTATGTTCGGTTACATTTTGTTGGCTTATATCATATTGATTCTTAGCATTTATTAATTCTATCTTTATCTGTTTTTCAATGAAATTGATTTGGCTGATTGCTTGTTCCTTCAATATTTTTGATTTTTGGATTTCTCCTTGATTTCTATTAAAAAAGGGTATGTCAATAGTAGCATATATACCGAAGTATGGAATTGTATTTTGTGGGTTGTAAATAAAGCCTAATTCAGGCTGTGGTAATACAAGCGACTTTTGTAATCTGATATTTGATTCTGCCAACTTTCTTGTACTTTGAAAATATTGCCAATCGGCACGGCTACTTAGAATATTGCTAAATAAGGTATCTGAAACTAAAATTTGTTCAACTGCTTGGTTTTCGTCATCAACAATTTGTATTTCTCTATTGATGCCTAATAAAAATTTCAATTCATTTAATTTTTGGGTAAAATCTTGCTTTAAGGTTCTGACTTGGATGGAATATTGCTTTGATAAGGCGTTAGTTCTGAGGAGTTCGGTTTCAGAAATAACTTGTTTTTGGAAACGATAGTTGTTGATTTTAAGTAAAGTATCTACATTTTGAATGGCAGTACTGAGCAACTTTAACTGGCGTTGAATTGCCCATGCCTCAGACCACTTGAAAGCTACTTCTGTGAGCGTTTTTCGCTGGTACTCGGCAAAATCTTTTTCTGATAACTGGGCTACTTGTTGAGCAAGGTCAATTTTATTTTGTCGTTGAGTTTTTAGTTGTATAGGCTTGGTTAACTGCCACCAAGTTTGAGTATTATGCCCATTCAGCCATGAGGTCTTCTCTACAAACCCACTGGGTTGCATTTGTTGCAAAGATTGATTATTGAGAATGGGATTGGGTCTGAGTTGAGCCGTTATAATATCTGATTTTGCAATATCAATATTATAGGCATTTATTTTAAGTTGCAGATTATTTTTTGAAGCTATTTTTATAGTTTCTATTAAATTGAGCTCGGTTTGTGCGAAAAGTTTTCCCGAAATAAAAATTACCAAAAATATGACTCTCATAGGTCAATCAAAATAATGAAAGTGCAAAATTAGAATTTTGATATAGGGAAACCTGTTAGAGAACTTTTAAAAAAAAATTAGAAAATTATTAGAAATGAGGTAACTGAATATGAAATGTTGTACCAAAATCTTTTTCTGATTCAGCCCGAATACTGCCTTCGTGCAAGAAAACGATTTTTTGTGTGAGCGAAAGTCCAATTCCATTTCCTTCGGCAAAGGACTTGTTTTCACCTCGATAGAATGGAGCAAAAAGATGCTCTAAATCTTGAGCAGAGATACCAATACCGTTATCTGAAAATGATATAAATATGTTTTTTTTGTCGAAACTCAATAAAACCAACACCTTTTTATCATAAGAAAATTTACAACCGTTTTCCATTAGATTCATAAATGCCACTTTTAATAAATATTCGTTGGCATGTACTGAAACTACGCTTTCTTCATCGAATTGGCTTTCAAAATGTATGTCTATCTTAAACTCAGGATTTGTTTTTAAAAGTAATAAACGTGCATCTAAAAGCACTTCGTCAATCCTCAAACTTTTGAAAGCAATGTTGGCTGTATCATAGGTTGCCTTTGCAAAGTCTAACAAACTATTACTCAGCCTCACAATTTTTTTTGCATCCGATAAGGCATTTACTATTACTAATTTATACTCATGATTAGTTCTTACTTTTTGAGTCGAAAGCTCCAATTCAGCTACAATGGCAGCAAGCGGTGTGCGTAGTTCGTGTGAAATATTTGAAACAAAACTTTTTTGTGCTTCAAATGATTGTTGTAACCTATCAAGCATTTGATTAAATGTGATGGACATCTCCGAAATTTCATCTTTACTTGGAGGTATGGTTAGCCGAAGGTCAAGATTAGTTGCAGAAATTTGCCTTGCTTTGGTAGTAATCAGGTGTATGGGCTGCAAAACTCTTTTAGCAAAAACAATAGCCACAAAATACAAGACGAGTAAAGATAATATCCATACTATTGACATAGTTGTAAAAAGTTGGTCGATATTTACATATCCTTCTTGGTCAATAGCAGCAGCCGTAAGCAGATATGTATGATGATAATGGTGGTAAGGAATTCCTACTATTTGCCAACGCCCCTTATAAAACTTCACTTCTCCCTTCTTGAAAACTTCATTCATCATTTGCTTAGTTTCTTTCACAAAATCTATCTGAGAGGCATCATGATATACTAATTGGAAGTTTGAATCATAAATCGCTACTTCAACTTCATTTATTGTTTGGCGGTTGTTTTGATAAATTCTCTGCATTGTTTGTGATGAGACCTGCTCGTCGAAAAACAGATTGGCCTTCGTAATAGCTTCATTCTTTAATCTTGTATAAAAGGACTTTTCTCTTACCTTATCGGCAGACTGATAAATAGTGTAAGCAAATATTAATAAAATAACTGCCGAAATTAATAAGAATAAAAGGCTGATTTGGGTTCTGATTTTCATAATTCTCTTTTTAAGATAAATCCCATGCCCGGCTTTGTATGAATCAGTTTTGTGTCAAAATCTTTATCAACCTTCTTCCTTAAATAATTGATATAAACATCTATAAAATTAGTACCTGTATCGAAATGCGTTTCCCAGACCTTTTCGCTTATCTCACTTCGCATCAAAACCCTTTCTGGATTCAGCAACATAAATTCGAACAATTTGAACTCTTTGGGCGTAAGACTGAGTTCTCTTCCTTCTCTTTTCACAATTTTAGTTTGGGTATTTAATTCAATTGTATCATATTTAATAATCACATTATAATTAGAATGTTGATTATTCTTTCTTTTTATCAGTGCTCTCACTCTTGCCAGTAACTCTCGCATTTCGAAGGGTTTGACTAAATAATCATCTGCCCCGGCATCAAAACCTTCTACTTTATCATCGGTTGTGCCGAGAGCTGTAAGCATCAATATAGGAGTTTCATTGTTTAATTCTCTCAATTTTTTGCATAATTCTAACCCATCCATTTTGGGTAGAATAATGTCTGTTATAATAAGGTCAAATTCATATTGATTGGCAAGTTTTAGACCCAACATGCCATCATAAACCAACTCAGTATGAAAGCCATTTTCGTTTAAACCTCTCTGAATCAGGTTCGATACCCGTAAATCGTCTTCTATTAGTAGTATTTTCATTCTTAAAAGAAAATCATTTTTATACCTGCTGAAACTAAAACTATTGCTAACAAAATATAAATACCTGTGGTTTTTACTTTTTTTGTTCCTAAATATGAACCTAATAAACCTCCCAGTATTACGGCTATTACCCAATACTGAATATTGGCAGGGGTTTGTTTGATATTTGAGATATAACCCAAAAGAGCAATAACAGAATTGACCAAAATAAATAAAGCCGAAATCCCTGAAACATTCTTAGGACTTGCCCATTTACCAAGCATCAAGATTGGCGATAGGAAAATTCCGCCTCCTACACCTATTAAACCTGATATAAACCCCACTATACTACCAATAATACCTGCTTTCCAAAAAGCAACTGGTACAACTTCATAGTCTTGTTTGGCTTTCTGAATGGTTTTTGATGCTATCATCAACGATGAAGCAATCAGGAATATCCCTGCTAAAATTTTAAATGCCTTATCATCAATCTTAAAATATCCACCCGCAAATGCCAATGGTATAGAAAAAATAGCAAAATAAAGAAATACTTTTTTATCAAAATACCCTTCTTTCAAATACCGATAACTGGCAATACTGGCAACCAAAATATTGAGAATTAGAGATGTTGCTTTGATTTCTTGGCTTGGAAATGCCAATAAGGCCATCACAGCTAAGTAGCCTGATGCCCCTGCATGACCTACTGATGAATAAAGCGTTGCAATAGTAAAAAAGCAGAGTATGCCAATTATAATAAATTCTAAGTTCATCTAATTTTGAGTATATAATTTTTTAAGTAAAATGCTGATTTGCTCATTTTAAATTAAGCGATTTATGAAGCCATACCAAGCCAATAAGGGCAGATATTATAGACGCAAACAAAACCGTCAATTTGCTTTGGTTGATGAATACTTCATTCTCAAAAGCCAAAAGAGTAACAAAAATAGAAATTGTAAAACCAATACCACCTAAAAAACCTGCCCCTAATATGTGTTTCCAATTCAAATCGTTTGGCAATTTACAAATTCCCAAAACAACCAAAATAAACGAAACAAGTGTAATTCCAAGAGGTTTCCCAACTACCAATCCAAGAAATATTCCAATACTATGAAGTTCTCCAAAAATATTCCAACCGCCTGATTTAAACATTATAGCAGTATTGGCTAATGCAAACAATGGCAATATAATGAAGGCAACGGGTCTATGTAAAAAATGTTGTAGGATATATGAAGAAGACTTTTCATTGCCATTACCAAATGGAATTGAAAACGCCAGCAAAACACCCGTAATAGTTGCATGCACACCTGAATGAAGCATAAAATACCACATAAATATACCACCAATAAGATATGGGATAAGATTGCGAACTTTCAGGCGATTGAGCATTAAAAGAAGTGCAAATATTGATAAAGCGATTGATAAATCTGTAAAAACAAGCGTTTTTGTATAAAAAATTGCAATGACAATGATTGCCCCTAAATCATCAATTACAGCCAATGCTGTAAGAAAAATCTTTAATGATGTAGGTACTCTGTTTCCCAACAATGATAAAATTCCTAATGCAAAAGCAATATCGGTTGCCATCGGAATTCCGATACCTGATTGAGTAGTTGTTCCCCAATTAAATATACCATAAATTATTGCGGGAAAAATCATTCCACCCAAAGCCCCCGATATGGGCAATAAAGCATTTTTTAAATTTGATAGTTCTCCAAGGTAAATTTCACGTTCTAATTCTAAGCCAACCAATAAGAATAAAAAAGTCATCAAACCGTCATTTATCCAACCTGTGATAGAATGACTACCAAGTTTTTGTTCCCAAAAACCTAAATACTCAGTTTGGAAAACAGAATTTGAAATATAAATCGAAATCAAAGTACAGGCTATCAATATAAACCCGCCTGCTCTTTCACTTTCAAAAAAATCTTTAAATAGTTTCGTTACTTTCATGTATTAAAATTGTTTCTTTATTAGTTTCAAACACCATAACATTGTTCATCATCTTTAAAAATCCTTCTCCCCATATTCGGTCTTGATGTTTTTGCTACTCTTACCGCTTTCATTAAAGCGATAACTCAAATTAAGCAACAAAATTCGGTCTGATTTGGTGTATTCGGTTGATGAATAAAAAACAGGGCTTTGTGTCGTGATACGCTGTACGTTTGAATCAAAGATATTCTGAAATATCAAATCTGCACTCAATTTTTTGCTGAAATTATATTTTAAACCAATATTTGATAAAAATAAGTCAGTGTCAAAACCCTGTGCCGTTACGCTTCTCGAAAGATAGGAAGCATCCCATCTTAAATTCAATTTCGGCGTTATTCGAAATGACATATTGCCATTGAGATTATAATTAGTGCTTTGGGTTTGGTTTCGGTCTGAAATACTGATGTTTCGGATAGAAAACTGATAAACATTTCCCGAAGCATAAATTCGCCACCATTTGGCGGGCTGAAACTCCGAAATCATTTCCAAACCTGTGGCGTTGCTATTGCCTGCATTGGTGGCAATGGTTAGCAATATAATGCGGTTGTAACTGGCGTTGGTTCTGAATATCAGGTTGTTGGTAAATGTACTGTAAGCACTCAAAACAAGGCGTGATTTGCTCCAGTTTTTATTGTAACTCAACTCTACGTTATGACTAATTTCGGGCAAAAGGTTTGGGTCGCCAATCCAGATGGCTTCTGAATGTCGGTGGTTTTTAAAGGGTGAAAGCGATTTAGTGGTTGGTCGGTCAATGCGTTTTGAATACCCCAATTTGATTTCTTGCTCCTGTGGCAATTTATAAAGTACCTGTGCCGACGGAAACCAGTCTAATTGCGATAGATTGACTGGGGCGTTTCCTCTTAAATGCGTAAGTGTGCGGTAAGTGTGTTCGGCACGTAAACCAGCCCGATAGCTTAAGTTTTTGTTTTTACCGTTGAATTGCAAATATGCCGCCGACACATTTTGGTGTAAATCAAGCTTGTCATTAAATTCGGGGTCTTTTTCCCAAATAATTGAGGAAATATTGAGCCTTTCGAATACAAAATCGCCTTGGTGCCTCACGGTTCTCCATTGAACGCCTGTTTCAAAATTTAGGTTTTTATTGAGTGGTACAGCGTAGTCGGCTTGCAATCGCCATGCGTTGAGTGGACTCGTTTCATCGGAACGCTCCATAAGCAATAACTTGCCATTTGGTTCTACATTATCCTGATTACGGAGTGGACCTCCCAAAACTGAAAATTCGTAAATGGCAGTAGCTGAAAACTTGCTTTTATTGGCAAAAACCTTACTAAAATCGGTCTGACTGGTGAAAAACTTACCCGTTCTCACAAAAAGGTTTTGATTATAAAACTTTCGTTCAAAGGTTTCATTTCCGAATACTTGAAACAGATTTAAAGGCAATCGAGAACTTTGATATTGATTATAAAACAGATTAGCAATGCGGTCGTTTTGCTTATAACCATAAAAAAGCCCTGTACTCAAATTTGTCGTTTTATTAGGCGAATAACTCGTACCTGCTCGTATGCCATATACCTGCTCGGTGGTGGGTCTTTCTCCGCCCGAAGCCGAGTACGTTGCGGTATCCCGGTAAATCGTTCTGATTTCTCCCTCTCTATAACCTCCTATACTGTACTGACGATAGTTGGCTGTAAGATAAGAATTGAATTTATTGCGGTTATCATAAAACGTGATATCTCCCCCGTATCGTTGTGGCGAAATCTGGCTAAAATTGCCATTAGCTATGATTCCCCATCCATTGGTGGCATTCTTTTTGGTCGTAATGTTGATAATACCCGCTTTGCCTTCAGCATCAACACTAGCCGATGGCGAAGTAAGTATTTCAATGTTTTCTATGGTATTGGCCGGCAATTGAGCCAACACATCGGCAGCCGTTTGATTGGTGAACTTGCCGTTTACAGTAACCAAAAACTCAGCATTGCCACGCATCAAAATCTTGCCTTCGGCATTGATAGTTACTGATGGCAAGCGTTGTAGCACATCTAAGCCTGTTCCTGCGGTAGTGTTTCCGAGCTTTTCGGCATTAAAAATTTGCTTATCCATTTGCATCTGACTGGTGGCTTTTTCGGCACTTACAGTTACTTCTTTGAGCAATTGGGTTTGAGGGGTTAGCCCAAAATTGAGGCTACTATTTTGGTTTACTATCAAAGTAGTATCTAAGGTATGATACCCCACATAATTAACCCTAAAACCATTTATTTTATCAGACTTTACCCAAAACTCAAACTGTCCGTTTTCGTTGGTGGTAGCACCTGCAATAATTTTGCGGTCGTTGTCCAGCACTGCTACACTGGCAAATGATAAGGCTGATTGAGTGATTTTATCAACTACATTTCCTTTAATACTGATGTTTTTTTGAGCATTGGCTGCTAATGTAAATAACATCAAAATACAGATTCTGAATTTCATCTTTAGTTATTGAATTTGTATGACCTCGTTTAAAATTTTATAAGTTTTCGCAGCACTCAATAGTTCTTTATTCTTGATTAATAAATTATCAATTTTAGCTTTATCGGCAGTAAGTTCAATACACTGAGGATGCTTACTTGATAAAGTTTCTCCAATACCCAATTCGATTGATTTTTCCTCAAAATATCCTTAGCTTACATTGAAGCAAATAGCCTGTTCTATTCCCAACTCTTTTGCTATTTGAAGTATCTTCGATGAAAACCTACTATCCCAAAATGCACTCCAAAAAGATAATCCTTTGGCTTTTGTACCATACTCGAAGTATATACGAAGTGTTTGTTTGTTCTCCATTTTATAGATTGTTAAGTTTTTTTCCTTTGATGTTATCAAAATTCTGATGTTTAGGGCTACCTACAATTTGAGAGGTATAGATACCCGTATGCCCTGAAAATAGGTAGGAAACAATACTCGACACCGACAAATAAACACCAGCTTCTGCACCAAAAAGTTCGATGCCCATGATTGTACAAGCAATTGGTGTATTGGATGCTCCTGCAAAAACCCCAACGAAACCCATACCAGCTAAGAGTGGTAGGGGCAAAGGCACAAACCAAACTAAGGCATTGCCCAGTGCAGCACCAATGAAAAATAATGGAGTAACTTCACCACCTTTAAAGCCTGCACCAAGTGTAAAGGAAGTGAAAAGAATTTTTAGTAGAAAATCATAGCTTTGGAGGCTTTCAGAAAACGAAGCAACGATTGTCGGAACTCCCAATCCTATATATTTGGTAGTAGCCATAGCCCAAATTACTATTGCCAATATGATACCACCAATTACTGGTCTTAATGGAGGGTATGCAATTTTAGACTTAAACAAATCAGCCCAGAAATGAGTAGATTTTGAAAAAAGTATAGCAGTAATTCCAAACATGATTCCTGAAAAAACAGCCCAAAGTAGATTGACAGATGAAATAGTAGGAACAAAAGGGATTTGATAATGGGTGTGAGTAATTTGCCACGCCAAGCACACATAGTTTGCGATGATAGCTGCAAATAAACTTGGAAGTAGAGCTTCGTACCTCATTCTACCGATTATTAGCACTTCGAGAGCAAATATGGTTCCTGCCAGTGGTGTACCAAAAACCGAAGCAAAGCCTGCACTGATACCCATAACAATAAGTATTTTACGGTCACTGGTATCGAACTTAAACCACTTCGTAAACTGGTCGGCAATAGCTCCTCCCATTTGTACGGCTGTTCCTTCTCGCCCAGCAGAGCCGCCAACCAAATGCGTAATGATGGTGGCAAAGAATACCAACGGTGCCATTTTGAAAGGTATGATTTCCTTCGGGCTATGAAATTCTTCCAAGAGTTGATTATTACCTTTTACTACATCGCTACCCAGATAATGATAGGCTGCACCAACAATAAATCCACCCAAAGGGAGAAATGCTATTATCCAAAAGTTATTTTCACGCCAATGGGTAACGTAATCGAGCGACCAAAGAAAAAATGCCGAAGCACTACCCACCAAAGAACCGACAATAGCACTAATGAATAGCCATTTGAGCGTAAAAATTAAATAGGATTTTTGTTCGAGGGGTCGAGAAAGAAGAGATTTGATTGTCTGCATATTATTTACTTGAATTATGTACGTGTCTATTTAGTGAGCTTTGAAAGCTCAGAAACAGACGCCATCAGCCTCAAATGAGGCGGTTCAAGGCAGACATCATTGCCAAATGTGGCATAAAGATACTATTTTATTTATAAAATAGCAGCAATACTTTGTAAATAAAAAATCTGTGATACACTTTTAATTTTATAAAATGGCTATCTTAAACTCACCTATAATAGCTGTACGGTAAGTTTTCAGTAGTTTTTCAGAATTAAATATTAGCTTCGCAATGTGAAAAATACCCAGTTTGATGTTAGTTTTACTATGAGTATCATCGGGGCTGGTGGTACTCATCTTTCTATAAAATGAAATTATTACTTATTGAAGATGAACCCAAAACTTTATTGGCACTAAAAAAGGGGTTAGAAGAATGTGGGTTTGATGTTGATACAGCCCTAGATGGTTACTCTGGCGGAAAATTGGCATTGAAAAATCAGTATGATACTATCATAACAGACATTTTAATGCCAATCCAAAATGGGTATAATTTTATACGGAATGTACGTGAGGCTGGTATAATTACACCAATAATAATGCTCACAGCTCTTGGTACACTTGATGATAAATTAGAAGCCTTTGATTTAGGTGCAGATGATTACTTAGTAAAACCGTTTGAATTAAAGGAATTAATAGCCCGAATTAGAGCCGTATCTAAAAGATTATCCATATTAGATGGCGTAAATATCAAGCATCAGACCATGAGTTTTGGTGATTTAGAAATAAATCTCGATACAAAAGTTGTTATGCGAAACAATTTTCCAATCAATCTAACAGCACGAGAATTTAACCTCTTGGAGTGTCTTATAAAAAATCAAGGCAGGGTAATGTCAAAAGAAGAACTATTAGATAAAGTATGGGGAATGGATAGTGATGTAACAGAAAATGTAGTTGAAAGCTTTTTAAAATTACTGAGAAAAAAAATCGATTCTGATAAGTTTTCAACCAAACTAATTCATACTGTTTATGGAATGGGGTATGTTATGAGAAAACATTAATTATGTCGTTACGAAACAAAATCACTTTTTTATTCATTTTTATTGTATCAGGTATTCTACTTATTTCATTCGTTTTGATTTATTGGCTCAGATACACAGCCAATAATGAAGAGTTTTACAACCGACTTTATCAAAAAGCTATTACTACCTCTGAACTACTTGTAACTGTTCAAGAAGTTGATTCTAAACTGCTCAAGACAATTGACCTAACCAATAAGGATATATTATATAAAGAAAATATTACGGTTTATAGCCATGAGAACAAAGAAATTTACACAAGTAATGATACTATTAATTTCACAATAAATAGTAAACTATTGAATGAAATACGGCTAAAAAAAGAACTCAGATATGAAGAGAAAACATTCAAAATAATAGGACTAAATTACTCCGACAAATTCAACAACGTTGTAGTGATTGCAGGTGCTGAAGATATTGCAGGGGTAAAGCGATTGGGTAGTTTAAGGAAAACCTTAATAGTATTATACGTTATAATATTGGCATTCGTGGGCTTAATAGGGTGGTTATTTGCAGGAAAAACCCTTCAACCAATCAATGACATTATTATTGAAATTGACACCATATACACCCAAAATCTCGATAACAGAATTAGAAGCTATTCAAACGATGAACTGGGTAAATTAGCACATAACTTTAATGGTTTGCTTGATAAAATACAACAAGCATTTATCTTACAGCAAACATTTATTACCAATTTCTCACATGAACTAAAAAATCCGTTGATGAAAATGGTTGCTCAGATTGAAGTAAGTTTATTACGAAAAAGAACCACAGAAGAATACGAACAAACACTTATATCGGTATTAGAAGATTTATCTAACCTAAACTTATTATCAGATTCACTTCTACAACTTTCAAAAGTCAATAATAAACCTATAAGCAATTTACTAGAAAGGGTTCGGGTAGATGAATTATTATTTGATGCCCGTGAAGAAGTTGTCAGTAAGAATTCAAATTATAGAGTTTTGGTAGATTTTAATTCAGTAGATGAAGAAGATATTGAGCCTATTACTTTTGGCAATCCTCATTTACTTAAAACAGCTTTTATCAATTTATTAGATAATGGTTGTAAGTTTTCGAATGACCAAATCACAAATGTAATCTATGGTCAAATCAACAGTGAAATCATATTAAAGTTTATTAATAAAGGAAAAGGAATCCAAAAAGAGGAAGTAAAAATGATTTTCGAGCCTTTTTTCCGTGGTACAAATGCACATAGTATTTTGGGTTATGGGATTGGTCTTTCGATAGTTAAAAAAATCATCATTGCTCATCAAGGTAATATTCAAATTGAGACCTTAGAAGACACAACAACATTTGTTATTAAGTTGCCTTTATCGAATCAGGTTTAAATTCTGAAGTATTGGTAGGTTTAGGTTAATCCATATCAAAAATAAAAACACCATATGAAGATTCTAAAACACTTATGTTTCTTCGGGTATATTCTGTTTGTTTTCGCTTCTTGTAATGATGAAACCGAACATCAAATAATCATAGAAAATCTGATAGAACCCTATTTTGCATTGATACAGAAAAATGATTTTGACTCAGCATATACAAACTTTACCTCCGATTATCATAAATCAAATAACGATTTCAAAACTTATGTTGAGAGTTATAAAAAAACTTTTACTCAAAAAGGAAAAATAAAACAAATGACCATCAATAATATCAGAACCCTTGGACAGATTGGTGGAGATTCCGAATATGAGATTGAAACAAGTATATTTTTTGAAAATGAAAAATATGCAATACCTGTGCTTTACACAGTATCAAAAACTACGGGTGGTAAATACCTGATAAAATCTGGTTGGTTACATAAAAAATATGGTATTTCTAACGGGCTTGATGGGCTATTCTAACCATAAAGTTAAGTATTCTTTGTAAATGAGAGAATCTATAAAGCTCTACTCTTGATGATAAATAAAAAGTAAAATGTTAATGAAGATTCTTTTATTAGAAGATGATGCAGTATTATCTCAACAAATTTTGGCATTTCTAAAATCAAAATTGATTGATTGTGATGCCGTTTTTGACGGCGAAACGTTTTTCCGACAAATAAAAAAGGCAGAATACGACGCATTTTTGTTGGATATTAATGTACCGAAAATAAATGGTTTAGATGTTTGTAAAGAAATAAGGCTATGGGATTTTGCAACTCCAATCATCATGCTCACTGCTTATGGAGATATTCAGGATAAAATAGATGCTTTTAGCATGGGGGCAGATGATTATTTAGTAAAACCTTTCCATTTTGATGAATTATACATACGGCTGCTCTCATTACGTAAACGTAGCTTTAATAGTCGTGAAGAAAATGAAATGGTGGTGGTGGGGGATTTAGAGATAGATGCTGCCAATATGAAAGTATATCGACAAAAAGATTTAATTGACCTAACTCCCCGAGAATTCAAACTCTTATTGCTATTGGCAAATGCCAAGGGGAAGCCTCTGACAAAACAAACAATAGCCGAACAAATCTGGCATATAAATTTTGATACAAATCTTAATACAATTGAGGTGTATATCAATTTTCTTAGAAAAAAAATTGACAAAAACTATTCTCCCAAACTTATCCATACACGCCCAGGATTTGGATATTATTTAAAGCCCGAATAAGTTATGACACTCAAAAGGCGATTGGCAATAAATGTTTCATTGGCGTTTTCTCTATTATTTGGTTTAGCATCTACCATAATATACCAATCATTTTCAGATTTCAGGAAGGATGAATTCAAACAACGCTTAAATGATAAAGCTCTCACCACTGCCAAATTATTGGTTGAAGTTAAAGAGGTAGATAAACAGTTATTGAAATTGATAGATAAAAATTCAATCAATAAACTGTTTAATGAAAAGGCATTGGTTTTCGACACAAATTTTAATCTTATTTATAGTAGCATTGATGACTCCAAGATAACATGGTCTTTGAATGATTTAAAAAAACTCAAGCAAGAAAAGACTTTTTTTAGGAGAGAAAAAGAAAACGAGGTAATGGGTATATTCTATGATTTTGAGCATGTAGAATACCTAATCCTGATTTCAGCAGAGGATAAATATGGCAATAGCAAATTGGCATATTTGTTATACATTTTGATTACAACGTATATTGTAAGCGTTATACTTATTTGGATTTTCACCTATTTTCTCATAAGCTCGCTTTTAAAGCCTTTGGACGAATTTCAAGGTCAAATCACCAACATCTCAATTAATAATTTAAACATAAAATTACCAGAAAGGCATCAAAAAGATGAAATTAACATACTGACACAAGCATTTAATATACTGCTACAACGTATTGATAATGCCTTTCGTAGCCAAAAAGAATTTACCTCCAACGCTTCACACGAAATACGTACACCGTTGGCGAGAATCGCTTTTCAGGTTGAAAACCTCATTCATAATTACAAACATTCGATTGAGGTTAAAAACTTTCTAAATAATATCAAGAATGACACCTATCATTTATCAGATTTAATCAATTCTTTATTATTGTTATCGAAGTTGGACAAAAGTGATGAAGAAAAATTTGAGAAAATTCAGATTGATGAAGTTATATTTTCTGCCTATGACCAAACGCTCAAGACTTTTCCTAATCTTATAATTGATTTTGAACTTGCAGAAAACACCGAAAATGATATTTCGCTTACAGTTCAGGGTACAAAATCAATGCTCGAAATAGTATTCATTAATATCTTTAAAAATGCTGCATTATATTCAACAAATGAAAAGATTTATGTTACCCTTTCACAAATTTCTTCAAATCAGATAGAAATTAGCATAATGAATAAAGGTGAGATTATCACAGAAGCAGAACAAGCAAAGCTATTTACGCCCTTTATGAGAGGGGAAAATTCAAAAACAAAGAATGGTTCTGGTTTAGGTCTGACTATCTCTAAACGCATATTAGCATATCACAAAGCTACCATAAAGTATGCTTCACAGGGGTCTGAAATCAACGTTTTCAAAATTATTTTTAAAAATTAAGCCATTTTTAAGGTAGTGGTAAAAGTGCTTTTAAGGTTGATTGCTGTTTTTTTGCAGAAATATTAACCTTAACTACGGCATGATAGAATTTTTAGAGAATCTTTCGTACATAGAAAGACTATTTGTTTTACTTAGTATCTCTCTTATTGTTTGGAATATTGAAGTTATATACGCTTTTAAGCCAATTTCTGACAAAAGGAAACACTTATTCGAGAATATAAAGTTTATTACTTTAGGTATCCCAGCACAGCTTGTTATGGGTAGTGTCTTAAATTTATCATTAGAATTTAATGATAAAAACTTGTTTGGACTTATCGAATGGTTTTCAATTAAAAATAATTGGATAAATCTAATCGTATCCTTTCTCCTACTTGATTTTTTCGAGTATATATACCACATATTTATGCACAAATTCAGACCTTTTTGGGTCTTCCATTTGGTTCATCATTCCGAACAAAAATTAGATATATCTACTATATTACGTGAACACCCGATTGAAACCATCATTCGTCTTAGTTTTACAACACTATGGGTACTCATTACGGGTGTTCACTTTTGGATGTATGTAGTCCGACAGCTTATTCAAGTAATTTCAAACTTACTAGCTCACGGCAATTTTAGATTAACAAACAATGCAGACAAAATAGTTAGTTTGTTGTTTGTAACGCCCAATATGCACCACGTTCATCATCACTTTAAACTACCACACACCGACAGTAATTATGGTGATGTTTTAAGTATTTGGGATAGACTATTTGGCACATACAAAAAAATAAACGCCAATCACTTAGTATTTGGAATTGATACCGAAATGTGTGCAAACAAAATTTATGATTTCAAAACTATTATAATGTTACCATTCAAACACTTAAACAGCAAGCCCGAAACAATCAATACAAATGAATAACACTAAGTCAATAGTATCTCTATTATTAATAATTTTATTGTTATCTCTAAAATCAAATTTTGGATTTACTCAAAGTAATTACACATTGCAAGAATGTGAAGAATTATACAGAAAGAATAATTTCCTTCTTCTTGCCGAACAATTAAACATTGACATTGCACAAGCCAATACTGTGCAAGCTAAAATATGGGAGCTTCCTTACATTTCAGGCGAGTTCAATGCCATCAATCCACAGAACAGACGTGTATTTGACATTGGGAGCAAAGGACAAAAAGGCATTGCCATTGAGCAGTTAGTATATCTTGGTGGAAAGAAAAAAGCTGAGATAGAGTTTGCGAAATCAGCAATTCCGATAGCCCAACTAACTTTGGAGCAGTTAGTCAGAACTCATCTTGTGGAGTTAAAACAAAGCTATTATAGTATTTATTTTGACAACCTAAAACTTAATAGCCTCCGTAACAAAATGGCTAATATTGATACGTTGGTTGCGGCATATTCAGGTCAGGCAAGCAAGGGGAACGTCCCTTTGAAAGATGTTGTAAGATTACAGTCGCTCTCGTTAAGTCTCAAAAATCAATATGCAGAGATTCAAAAAGATATTTTTTCAAATCAAGCAATAATAAAAATTATTACTGGTATCAGCAATGATATAGTTCCAATTTTTACAGAGCAAGAAATCAACGAATTGCTATCAAAGAAAATAATTTATCAGTTGGGTGGATTAAAAGAGTTAGCCATCGAAAAAAATACCGAACTTCAAACCATCAATAGAATTTTAGTAAGCAATGACTTATTCTATAAATGGCAACAAACCTTTAGTAAGCCAGACCTAACCATTGGAGCCTCTTATGACCAACGAGGCGGTGCTTTTCTCAACCAAGCAAATTTAACAGTTGGTATTCCTATCCCTCTCTGGAATCGCAATAAAGGGAATATAGTAGCGGCCGCTTCAAAAACTTTACAAACTCAAAATCTCAAAAATCAAAAAGAACTCGAAATAAAGACAAACGTAGAAAAAGCCTTCAAAGAATTTCAGTTTCAACAAAGCCTTTTTCAACGAATGAGTTCAGAGTCGCTCCAAAACTTTGAGATTGTTTATAATGGCGTAATTCAGAATTTTCAGAAACAAAACATTACCCTCATCGAATTTACTGACATCATTGAAAGCTATATTGAAAGTATTGTTTTGCTGAATGATGTTAAGAAGCAGGTCATTCTTAATGGTAATAATCTAAACTATATAGTAAACGAAAAAATATTTTAATTAAAGAACATGAAAAAGATATTCATTTTGCTAATCATGGTTTTTGGGTTTTATGCTTGCAAGACCGAAAACAAAAAAGAAATAATTAACGAAACCTTTGTTTTGAGTGATAAAATGCTCAAAATGACTCAAACCGCCACAGTTAAACAAGAACAACTCCGAAATGAATTAAATTTTTATGGAAAAATTACTGCCGATGCCAATAAAATGATTGAAGTTTTTCCTGTTGTTGGCGGTAATGTAACCAAAGTTTATGTCGAATTAGGCGATTATGTACAAAAAGGGCAACTTTTAGCAACCATCCGAAGCACAGAGGTTGCAGGTTTTGAAAAAGAACTCGACGACTCAAAAAATGACTTAATTGTTGCCAAAAATAATTTAAAAGTAGCCCAAGAACTCTTTGAAGGAAAACTAAACACAGAGCGTGATGTGATTGAAGCCAAAAGCCAACTCGATAAAGCTCAATCTCAATTACTTAGAATACAAGAAACCTACAAGATATATAACATCAAGGCTGGAGCAATCTATGAAGTACGCTCGCCTTTGAGTGGTTTTGTTGTCCAGAAAAACATCAACCAAGATATGCTTTTAAGAAGCGATAAATCTGATAATATTTTTGATATAGCCGAAATAGATGATGTGTGGGCAATGGCAAATGTCAACGAAAGTGATATTAGTCAAGTAAAACTTGGTATTAATGCGGAAGTCAGAACACTAAGCTATAATGATAAAGTTTTCTATGGAATAGTAGATAAAATATATAATATCATAGACCCTGAAACAAAGGCTATGAAGGTGCGAGTAAAACTAACCAATAAAGATTATTTGCTTAAACCCGAAATGCGAGCAACCATCAAATTATCTTATAATGAATCAGCCCAGATGTTGGCAGTACCATCTGCCTCTGTCATATTTGATAAAAGTAAGAGTTTTGTAATGATTTTTAAAGACCGAAACAATATAGAAACCCGTCAAGTAGAAGTTTTTCGTCAAGTAGGCGATACTACCTACATTTTGTCGGGTTTAAAAGAAGGAGAAGTGGTAATGACCGCCAATCAATTATTGGTTTATGATGCTCTAAATGATTAAATAATTTATGAATAAGTTTATTAAAAATATTATAGCTTTTTCGCTTAAAAACAAACCTTTTACCTTTTTTTGGGTAGGTTTATTAGCAATAGCTGGTTTTATTTCATTCCGAAATATGCCAATTGAGGCATTCCCCGATGTTACTAACACACAAATTATCATTGTAACCGAATGGAATGGTAGAAGTGCCGAAGAAATAGAGCGTTTCGTTACGACTCCTATCGAAATTTCAATGAATGCTGTTCAAAAAAAAACAAGTGTTCGGAGTATTACAATGTTTGGGCTTTCGGTAATTAAAATAATTTTTGAAGATGACGTTGAAGATTTTTTTGCACGTCAACAAGTTAATAACCTTTTGCGTAATGTAAGTCTTCCTGATGGCGTCGAACCCGAAGTTCAACCTCCGTATGGGCCAACTGGCGAAATTTTTAGATATACTCTACAAAGTTCGCAAAGAGATACAAGAGAATTGCTAACTATACAAAACTGGGTAATTGACCGCCAACTAAGAGCCATTCCAGGTGTTGCCGATTTAGTTGCATTTGGTGGGCAAGAAAAAGTATATGAAGTTAGTGTAGACCCCAATCGTCTATCCAAATATGATATTACACCGCTCGAAGTTTACGAAGCCGTAAACCGCAGTAATCTTAATGTAGGTGGCGACGTAATCGAAAAAAATAAGCAAGCCTACGTAGTGCGTGGAGTTGGTTTATTAGGTTCAATTCAAGACATTGAAAACATTATTGTAAAAGAAGAAGGGGGTAATCCTGTGCTTGTTAAGAATTTAGCCGATGTCTTTGAAAGTTCACTTCCGAGAGTTGGTCAAGTTGGATTAAATGGAAATGATGATGTGGTTGAAGGAATCATTGTTATGAGAAAGGGCGAAAACCCCAAAGAGGTATTGGAACGTGTAAAATCGAAAATTGACGAACTCAACGAAAGAGTATTACCAAAAGATGTCAAAATGGTTACGTTCTATGACCGAGATAACCTCATGAATTTCACAACAAAAACAGTAATGCACAATGTGATTGAGGGAATCATTTTTGTTACGGTAATTGTGTTTTTGTTCATGGCCGACTGGCGTACGACGCTTACAGTAACCATTGTTATTCCTTTATCATTACTTTTTGCTTTTTTATGTCTAAAACTCAAAGGAATGAGTGCCAACTTGCTCTCGCTCGGTGCTGTAGATTTTGGAATTATCATTGATGGGGCAGTTGTAATGGTAGAAGGCGTTTTTGTAACGCTTGACCACATTGCACATAAAAAAGGAATGGTTGCTTATAATAAATTAGCTATTGGTAGTACCATCAAAAAAACAGGTACAGAAATGGGGAAAGCCATTTTCTTTTCAAAACTAATCATCATTACGGCACTATTACCCATATTTTCATTTCAAAAAGTAGAAGGAAAAATGTTTTCTCCTTTGGCTTACACGCTTGGTTTTGCTCTGTTGGGTGCGTTGATATTTACACTTACCCTTGTACCGGTACTATGTCACTTATTACTAAATAAGAATGTTAAAGAAAAAAATAATCCATTTGTAAATTTTTGGAATCGCTTGGTTGAAAAAGGATTTAATTACACCTTTAAATACAAAAAACTTACGCTTGTTTCCTCTCTATTAATAATGGTTGGGACTTTTTTCTCAGGATTATTCCTTGGAACAGAGTTTTTACCTCAATTAAACGAAGGATCTTTGTGGGTCACTGCAGAATTACCCATCAGTTATGGCCAACAACCAAGTGTTAATATGGCGAGTATTTTAACAAAAGAGATTAGAAGCTTTAAAGTTGTTAAAAGTGTCCTTTCACAAGAAGGACGCTCGAACGACGGAACAGACCCTAACGGTTTTAATTTTCTTCAATTTCAAGTGGATTTAGTGAGCAAGGATGAGTGGGGAAACAAGACGATTGATGATATTATAAGAGATATTGACAAAAAATTAAGTCAATACCAAGGAATTAACTTTAATTATTCACAACCTATAATTGACAATGTGGCAGAAGCTGCTGCAGGAATTAAAGCATCCAACGCTGTCAAAATTTATGGTGATGATTTAGATAAATTAGATGAAGTTGCCAATCAGGTAATTAAACAAATTGAAAAGGTAAAGGGAATCAAGGATGTAGGCATTCTGAGAAATGTTGGACAACCCGAAATTAGTGTTATTCTCGACCGAGAAAAAATGGCAGCTTATGGCGTGAGCCTTGCAGATGCACAAGCTGTACTCGAAATGGCTTTTGGCGGTAAAACTGCAACTCAAAAATACGAAGGTGAACGTAAATTTGATGTGCGTGTTCGGTACTTGAAGGCATATCGTAAGAGTGAAGAAGATATGACAAATTTAAAAGTACCGACTATTACTGGTGTAAAAATACCTTTAAAAGCAATCTCGAGTATCCGTAAAATATCTGGTCCTGCATTTATCTATCGAGATAATACAAAGAGGTTTATTGGGGTCAAATTCTCAGTGAGGGATAGAGATTTAGGAAGCACTATTGCCGAAGCTCAAAAAAATGTAAATAATAATATTCAGTTACCGACTGGTTATCAAATAGGTTGGACAGGAGAATTTGAAAATCAGGTGAGAGCAACCAATCGTTTAGGGCAGGTTGTTCCAATTAGCTTAATTGGTATTTTCGTTTTACTTTTCATTATGTTTGGTAATGTAAAAGATTCCCTTATTGTGTTGGCAAATGTGCCGTTTGCCATTATTGGTGGCATTATTGCCTTGCACATCACAGGAATAAATTTCGGTATTTCGGGCGGGGTTGGATTCATTGCTCTTTTCGGCATTTGTATTCAAAATGGCGTAATTCTAATTTCAGAATTTCATCAAAATCTAAAATCCAAAATGAATTTAGATACTGCCATTAAAGAAGCTGTCAAGGTTCGTACACGCCCAGTTGTCATGACAGCCCTCATGGCATCAATTGGGTTACTCCCTGCCGCATTAAGTACGGGTATTGGTTCAGAATCACAAAAACCATTGGCAATTGTAATTATTGGTGGGTTAATTACAGCCACCATCCTTACTCTACTGGTATTTCCTATTATTTTCTGGATTTTCAACCGTACGAAACATGAAATTATTGACTAAGATATGTGCTGCTATTTTGTTGGTTAGTTTCGGAGCATATAGCCAAACTGATGTTCAAAACTGGTATGGTTCGAGTTTAACCCTAAATTTAAAAAAGAAATGGGAGATTTCTGGACAACATAGATTCCGAATAATTGATAATATCAGCACTTATCGAGGTTCATACTTTTATATTCAAACAGATAGAAAGTTCAATAAACATTTTTGAATGTTCACAAGCTATCGTTTAGCCTTAATGGACAACGGGAATTTTCATTGCTTTACTGTGGTCGGCTCAAACGAAGTTTAAAGATTTTGCATTGGAATTTAGACCAATAATTCAATATCAAAGTCAACATTTTAACGTGTTGATTAGCAGAAAGAGGGTATAAGTGGCTATCTACGGCCATGTGGGAGAATTAAGTATTCTTCCTTAAAAAAATGAGATTTATGTATGTCCGCCGTGCCTTTTGTGGGTTTACATAACGCTAAATTAGATTGGTGGCAAAACTCAATAGGTATAAAGTATATCATAACCAAAAAAACAAAATAAATCCCTATTACATTTAGCAACTCAATTACTCTAAGCGTAATTTCAGGACTAATCATATAATTGGATTTGATTTATAATTTGAAGTTAAACCTTAAATATATGCTAACATTTTACTTTTTATTGGCATCAATCATCATACTTTTTTTGTATTTGGGTAAACAAACCCACCAAAGCAGTATTACCATCTTACTGTATCACAAATTCTCGATAAATGCTTCTGATGATTTAACTGTGAAGATTTCTGATTTTGAAAAACAAATACAATTTTTATTAGAAGAAGGTTTCGAGATAATTCCAATTGAGAGCTTATTTGACAACTTTTCAAGTATCGAACAAAAAAGAATTGTGATTACTTTCGATGATGGATATTTAAATAATTTAGAGTTAGCTTATCCAATCATTCAAAAATATAAAATACCTGTAACTATTTTCTTACCAACGGCATTTATTGGAAAAGAAAGTAGCTGGGAAAAGCACCCACAAAAACTAATGAGTTTAGAGCAGCTAAAAAGCCTTGATTCTAAATTAGTATCATTTGGGCTTCACTCCCATACACACATAAGTTTCAGACAATTTGGAATAGAACTAATTGTAAAAGAGCTAAAACTTAATCATGATTTTTTCAAAAATAACGATTTACCTTTTGCACCATTCTTTGCCTATCCTTATGGAGCATATCCCAAAGATAAAATTACGTTTGGATACTTGAAAAGTGCATTGGAGTTTTTAGGGCTAAAAGGAGCTTTTATAGTTGGCAATGGTATAAGTATAAACCCACAAAAAAATCCATATCTGATAAAACGTTTAAGTGTAAAAGGAGATGAAAGTTTGAGAATTTTTAAGTTTAAAATTCAAGGTTTAAAAGGACTCAATGGGTAGAAATAAAAAATTTTCAGAAGGTGGCAGATTTTCAGTAAATTTTCAGATTCAAGAAATAAATTTGAAAAAAAACACTATGAAACAGTACAGATTTAGCGAAAAAGAAACACGCATTTATGCCTTAGTTGTAACTGTTGGCCTGTTTATAGCTATGATTTGGGGAATTTCTCAGTGTAGTAGTAGTAACACACACAAAGCTGAAAAAGGACAGTTGAAAATAAAAGTTGATTCTCTAGCAGTTATCAAAAACCGATTAGAGAGAGATATCTCTGAAATTAGTTCAAAACTAACCAGCATAGAATCCCAAAATGAAACTTTTGCTTCAAATATTGCTACTTTAGAAGGTGCGATGAAACAAAAGGAAATTATTATCAATAAATACAAAAAAGATTCCCAAAATGCCAACTCGCTTAAAAACCAAATCAAAGAATTATTGGCTTTGAAAACAGAACTCCTTCGTAGAGTTGAAGAGTTGAATGAAAAATCCAATAGTCTACTGAGCGAAAACCAAAAATTAAGAGAGGAAAATTCGAGATTAAGCCTCAAAAATGAACAATTGGAAGAACAACTGAGTGCTAATGTTGCCACGCTTGCAATCAAGCCTCTACTTTCAGCAGGTAGCTTTAGAGTCGAAGTGCTAAAACGCAACGATAAATTAACTGTCAAATCACGAAGAACTAGGCAGTTAGATGTATCTTTTGACTTACCAAAAGACCTTGGGTTGGAAGGTACCCAGCTTGTTTATTTGTGTATCAAAGACCAAAATTCTAATCCAATCCAAGACCGAGACAATAAAAATATAGAAATTGATTTGGGCGAAGGCAGAGAAATAAAGGCAATAGCACAATCTACACAAACACTAAACTTTGATAATTTGCCGAAAAGAATTTCTATAAAATATGCTATCGAGAATAAGCTAAAAGCAGGTTATTATTTCATTGAAATATATACAAATTCATCATTCATAGGCGGGGTTCAGTTTAGAGTAATTTAGTAGTCTGTAACTTAGTTTAAACGTGTTACAGATTAATAAAGTGTGAGTTTTCACATTTTCACTCTTAGGTTTACAATGGCGGGTTTTACCCGCTATTGTTTTAAATAATCAAATCATTTATGCTAAGTTTATTAATTATTGTCTTTGTTTTAGGATATATCGGTATAGTTCTCGAACATTCAATATCGGTCAATAAATCATCTTCGGCTTTACTCACAGGGGCAATCTGTTGGGCAATCGCTGCTTTTATATTACCCGACAAACATATCGTTGAGTCAGAATTAATGCACCATGTAGGCGAAATAGCAGGAATTGTTTTTTTCTTGATGGGTGCAATGACCATCGTTGAGTTAATAGATAATTACAATGGCTTTGAGATAATTACCAACAGAATTACTACTCAAAACAAACGGACTTTACTTTGGATTATCTCAATCTTTACGTTTATACTTTCTGCTATTTTAGACAACCTAACGACTACAATCGTAATGGTTGCTCTCATAAAAAAATTAGTAGAAGATAAAAATACTCGTTTGTTATACATTGGTATGATTGTAATTGCGGCTAATGCAGGTGGTGCTTGGTCGCCGATGGGAGATGTAACAACAACCATGCTTTGGATAGGAGGACAAATTACGGCAATAAACATCGTAAAAATACTAATTTTACCAAGTATCGCTTGTTTGATTGTTCCAACAATTTTATTAAGCTTTACATTGAAAGGGAACTTTCCACCTCAAAACTTTTTCTATGAAAAACATAAATCGGATAGTACCGAACAGAAAATCATCTTCTTAGTAGGCTTAGGAGGACTAATTTTTGTACCTATCTTCAAAGCAATTACTCATCTTCCTCCGTTTATCGGAATGTTATTGGTGCTTGGTTTTATTTGGCTAATGACTGAGTTACTCACCAAACGTAAAGACGAAGAATATAAGGCTAAGTTTTCTATTATGTATGCTCTGCAAAAAACAGATTTACCAAGTTTACTTTTTTTTGTTGGTATTTTGTTGGCAGTATCAAGTTTACAAACTGTAGGTATTTTAGGAAATCTTGCGATGTGGTTAAATCAAACAGTCAAAGACCAAACATCTATTGTGGTATTAATTGGGCTTTTATCTTCTATTGTTGATAATGTTCCATTGGTCGCAGCCGCTATGGGTATGTATCCGCTTGAGGTTTTTCCGACAGACCATAAATTCTGGGAATTACTTGCCTATTGTTCAGGTACAGGAGGAAGTGCATTAATCATTGGTTCGGCGGCTGGTGTAGCAGCTATGGGAATGGAAAAAATAGATTTCTTTTGGTATATCAAACGTATTAGCTTTTTAGCATTAGCAGGCTATTTTGCTGGAATTATGGTCTTTATTTTACAATCAAAATTTTTCTGAGCATCATCAAAAATTAAACTATGCTTTTTGAAAAACAAACAAAATTACCATATTATGTCTTTGCGATTGCTATTGGGGTGAATTTAGTAAACCTAATTGGCGAATATTTAGGTGATTTCAAAGTCAGTTACACGCATTCAATTACATTCGGAATTTGCATTTTTATTAACTTAATAAATTTAGCTTACATCTATTTCTCTTGCATTAACAAACAAAAAAACATTATTTTTCTATTAAATATAATTGCACTAATCTTTGTAATTTTCGACATACACCAAATATTAGCTTTTCAGGCTTATGTTACCCTATTTACACAAATAATTGCCATTTTTTTAATTTTATTTCTCTGAAACTTTCTACTTTAAACATCGAATATTCTTATACAGCACAATATGGTTTATCAAACTCTCCAAGAAGGTGTTTTTGTAATTCATGCACTAAAAGGCTATGAAGAACACGAAAGACGAATAATAGAATTATTTACCGAAAATAATATTTCTTTTGAGTTTGTTACCGATGGAGACCCCTCATGCTTTAATGATGAAATCATCAATACCTATTTTACTTCTGATATAAAAACAAAACTAAGTGATGGTGTACTTTCTTGTACGCTTAATCATATTTTAACCTACAAAAAAATAATAGACAGAAACTTAAAATATGCTATAATCTTTGAAAATGACCCGTTCTTTCTTGGGAACTTTGTTAAAGATTTATATAAAATTGAATCAGAAATAAGAAACCTTGAGAAAGGTTTTATCATTTCTCTCGAAAATACAACATTACGCACACCATCTGTTTGGGTAACAAAAAAAGATAAATATATCTATCAAGCTAAATCTTGTAGGCATTGTGGTGCATACATTATTGATAGACAAGGAGCTATTAATATTATGAACGAGATTTTTACAAATAAATGTAATAATGTGATTGATTGGTGGATTGATGATGTTATTAGGAGGAGGATTGTAAAAGTCCATTGGGTTCATCCACCAATGGTTGAAGAAGGTTCTCATAATGGTCAGATGAATTCTTCAATTTCTACCAAACCTAAAAGCTATTATCGACAGTTTGCATGGAAAATGCAGAAATTCTACAAAAACTATATTGTCAGGTTATTTCCTAATGATTATATAATACGATAGTTTAGTTACACTTGTTTAAAAAAGAATAAGAAAGTTACTATATTATCTAATAAAACAAAATATTCTCTTTGATTTGAATCAAATGAAAATAGCAATATTTACACTTGGAACTCGTGGCGATGTTCAGCCTTATGCTGTTTTAGGGCAAGCTCTCAAACAACATGGACATCAAGTTATCTTATCAACTGCTAAAAACTTTAAGCAACTTATAGAATCTTATGGTCTTGACTTTGCACCTGTTGAAGCCGACTTTCAAGAAGTTCTAAACTCCGAAGAGGGTAAGAAAATGATGGCAGGAAACCCTTTTGCCATTAAACGAAATTTGAATAAGTGGGTTTACCCACTTATTACTAACTCATTAGCGGAATTCTACAAATTAGCCGTAGAAAGCGACATTGTTTTGTACCATGTTAAAACCTTAGCAGACAGTTTTGCGGACCAATTTCCACATAAAATGATTAGAACAAATGTTTTACCAATCGTTGAACCAACTATTGAATTTGCCAATCCTGCATTGAGTGGACTGCCGATTCCTAATTTTTTAAATAAATTGACTTACACCTTTTCAAATCTTAGTATAAAACTTTTATCAAAACCAATCGGACAGTTTAGAGCTAAATTTGATTTGCCTAAAAAATTCATATTACCGCCAGTCAAGAATATTTACGGGATAAGTTCCAGTTTTTTACCTATTCCACATGACTTTTCTATAAATTCAACATTCACAGGTTTTTGGTTCGGTACTTCAGAAACAGAGCTACCAACAGACATAAAAGACTTTATTGATGCGGGCGAGCCACCCTTATTATTAACATTTGGTAGTATGCCATTCAAAAGCAAATTTGATTTACAATCCGCTATCATCAAACTAACAGAAGTTTATAATACAAGGATTATTGTTGTAAAAGGTTGGGGACTTAACCACACTGAAAGGCTTGAAGGTAGTACTAAGATAAAGGTTATTGCTTCAGCTCCTTATGAAAAACTTTTTCCACTAACACGAGCTATCATTCATCATGGCGGTATTGGAACAACGGCAGAGTGTTTAAGAGCAGGAAAACCATTTATGATTTGTCCAATCCTTTACCCTATAGGCGACCAAAATTTTTGGGGACAACTATCTTACCAAAAGGGGCTTGCAGTAAAACCTATACCTATTAACAAAATGACCGAGAATATATTTTTAAAAAATGTTGGTGAGCTACTTTTGAATACTGACCTTTACACCAATGCAAAACATTTAATGCCATTTATTAATAATGAAAATGGAGTACAAAACACAATAATCGAAATTGAAAATCATTTTGCAGAATGTTGATTATCATTCTAATCGAACCTATTACTTTACCAATCTATAAACTTCATACATTCAAATCAGAGAATTATATTTATTCGATTTAGAATCAGACTTATGTAATATTGTACAATTTGAAATGTAAGGAAATACCTACCTTACGGATTAATCCAAATTTAAACTATAAAATCAAGACAGGTTTAAATTAATTCTCTTGTATTGTGAGTACACAACAAGCAAAAGCCCTTTGCTAATGCTTTCAGCAACGCTCCACCTGTGTGTAAGTATCCACTTTTTCAGACCATCAAAACTGAAAACATAATTTTTTCTTTCCATTCATTAGGAGTTAAATTTCCTAAAGAATTATAGTCTGTAGTGGTCCAAACGAAATCTCGAAAAACGACCAAACAAAATCTCGAATTTATGTTTTTGATTTAGTATTTTTCAAATATTTAGTCACCGCTATTCGGCATTCTAAAATTCTATTTTCTAACGTTCCAAAATCTTTACTTTCTTTACATATTTCATCGGCCAATTCTGCTAAAATGCCATGTTCTGCACAAAACGCTTTTTTCTCTTTCATGGTTGGCTGTTCTAAACTTATCCAAGACTGAATCCTTCGATAAAGTTCGGGAATTCCCTGTTTTTCAGAAAGTTTCCAATTTTCCATATTTTTTTTGAAATAAGGTGGACCACACAAAATTATTCCTGTGTTATTTTTTGTATTATCCCTTATTTCATGTAAATACAAAAGTTGATTAGCACTAAACTTACCCGCTTCATCAATTATCAAAAGGTTTGGTTGTTTAGATTGATTCAGATGAAAGCTAATACTTTTTATTAAATTGTTCAGGTCGCTACCACCAAATGTATTAGTAAATCCCAAAATGTTTAGAAGTTCAATATAAAACTTTCGGGAGGTCATACTTTTTTCAACAACAACATAGTAAACATTACGATTTTTATTCCTAAAATATTCCAAAGACTTGGTTTTACCAAAACCAGAGTCACCGATAAAAGCAATCATACGTCTATATTCTATGGCATCATAGCAGTTTTCATTGATGATTTTTAAAGTGTTGGTTTCTAGAGTCAAACCAACAGGTGAATTTTTAATCAAATCTACGTTAAAGTTGTTTAGTTCCATACCTATAATCTTTTAACAGTTCCTTTTTGCTTGTACAATAAATCTTGTATTTCATTGTAAACAGTTCGGTATTTGGTAAAAATTTTATCTGTTTTTAGTTTTTTATCTTTAGGGAGTTGAATAGGATTACCATAATCAATATCGAATTTTTCTTCTTTTTTTAGTTTATAGACTTCTAAATCACCTGAAAAACCAGATTCTAACACTTCAGGTGGTAGCTCTAAAGCATCAATAGCAGATTGACGCTCTTCAATTTTTTGCTGTAAATTTTTTAAAAGTTGTTTATTTTGTTGAAAATAAGCTTTTAAATTTGATTGGTCATCAATGGTTTGATTTATCTGTGCAAGAGGAATAATAGGTACTTCAGCTAAACGAGTAATAAATTTGCTTTCTAATTCTGTAAAAAGATATATTAATAACATATTATGAGGGTCATATCTAACCTGAATCATGGTGTTGTGTAATTCTAAAATTAAATCTGCGTCAGACAAACGATAAAAATGAGAGCAATCATTTACATTGACACATATAGTTGAACGAGAAACTTTTACTGTTTTCTTTTTAAAGTATAAGAGGGCATCCGCTTCACTATTGAGTACAATTGTATTTTTAGGTGGTTTTAATTGGAACTTTTCTAAAGGCGAAATTTTGTCATTTTGAGTTCCGTTCAGGTTATATTTATGAATATTTGCAGTCACTCGTAAAATAACTTCATCGGTATTTGGTAAGAGTTTATTCTTTTTCATAAAGGTTAATATGTCTGGATTAGGTCTTGCATTAATATTTTTACTTTTAATACCTTCTCCTATATAACCTGGAATTTGTTTGCAAAACACTGTATTGAAAATATTATTAAAACTTTCAACAATACCTTTGTCCCGAGGATTTCCTACTTTATGGGCTCGCCAAATGACTCCTAAATTTTCTGTTTGTTGAATCAAATCAGATAAATCGTTATTTCGAGTATAACCTAAATAATTATCTCTTAAAATTTCAGCCGGTAAAAAATTTGCTCTTGAAAAGGCTGATTTAAGAGCTTTTGCATACAAATCAGGTGTTTCCTTATCGGCAATAGCAAAGCCCATAACTTGTCGAGAGTACCCATCAATGACCACAGCAATCCATAAAAACGCACCTTCTTGATTTCCATCTTTACAACATATTTGTAATTTAGTTGCATCAATTTGGTAATGGTCTCCAGAATTTTCTGGCTCTGAACGAATGAGAAATGGTAAAATCGTATTTTTCGTCCAAGTTTCTCCATTCCTAACCATGCCATCAATATTTTTATTATAAGTATTCAAAAGAATCCTTTTTACGGTAGTAAGGCTAATCGGTTGAAGATTTTTTAATTTTAGGGCAGTATTGACTTTTTGTAATATATCTCTTCTGGAAAGTTTATTTCCATTCCTATAAAAATGTCCAACGAGGTCTTCATGTGTTTTTGTAACCTTGTTTGCATTTTTGTTTGAAACACCTTTGTGAGTAATGCTTCTCACTAATCCAAATTCAAGTACATCAGCATATTTTGCATAAAAATAGTCGATGTTATTTGATTGAAATGAAAACCCGGAATCTGAGATTGCATTGTGTAAGTTATATTTTTCATGAATTTTAAGATGTTCAAATTGTGTCAATAATTTTAGGACTGCATATGTTTTGCAATATGGACTAATTTTATTTTTAGGAATTTTATACTCTTTAAACGCAGCGATAAACATTTCTGAATTATCAACGGCAATATTCAGTAAAATCATTTCACGCTGATACAAAGGGTTATTTTCTTTTTCATAGTCAAACTTATTATTTTTCAAGTTTTCAATCAAAGCAGGTTTTGATGGTAGTAATTTCGATTCTCTAATCTTTGAGGGCAGGTGGTCATATTCAAACCAGATATTTTCGCCTGACTTGATGTGCTTTCCATAGATTGTCTTTTTAGTTTGAAAAGCAGCTATAATTCCTGCTATCTTCTGAGAGGAAATTTTGCAAACATCAATTAAGTATGTATCTCTAACGTACAATAGCTCTTGATACTGTATGAAATCTTCGTTCAAAAGTTCAGATTTTTTCATATAGTTTAAACGTTCATTTATATCACTTGAATAATCTAATAAAAATACCTAATATTACAAAACGATTTTATACAAAACAAATAAAACAAATACCTTTTTATCGAATATTCAAAATTATGTCAAGAAATGTCGCTTATTTAAGGGTTTCTACCATCGACCAAGACCTCGAAAAAAACAAATCACAACTACTGCACCTTGCCAATGATAAAAATTTAGGCAAAGTTGAATTTGTTGAAGAAAAGGCTTCGGGCAGAATTCATTGGAGACAAAGAAAAATCGGAGATATTGTTGAAACGCTTACTTCGGGTGATACCATACTCTTGAGTGAATTTTCTCGATTAGGTAGAAGTATGCTTGAGTGCATGGAAATCATTTCAATAGCTACTCAGAAAGGAATCAAGATTTATACTGTAAAAGGTAATTGGCAATTAGACGATACGATTCAAAGTAAGGTAATGGCAATGGTCTTTTCGATGGTTGCAGAAATTGAAAGAGATTTGATTTCTAAAAGAACAAAAGAAGCTCTGCAAACAAAAAAAGCCAACGGAGTAAAACTCGGAAGACCCAAAGGTGCTGGTAAAAGTAAGTTGGATAAATATAAAATTGAGATTGAAGCACTTCTTAGTAATGGCTCTACTAAAAAGTTTATTGCTAAAAGATATAACTCGTCTGAGTCTAATCTTTTTAACTGGTTGCAGAAAAATAAACTGGGTTAGTTTTCAGAACTTGATACGGTTTTAGCGACTAATGAAAGTTTAATATTGTAGCTCTTGATTGATAGAAAGGGGCAGTAATTTTAAAAAGGGCATTACACAGCAATAGCCTATAAAATTTTAAAACAAGACAATTTAAACTTATAGCTTATGTAAAAAATGCTTTAATAAAATATATTTAAAACAATTGAAACATAATCAAACCTTTGATAATAATTTCTTTACTTTTCAAAGGTTTGATTTGCGGTTATCTAAATCAACTACGATTTTGTGGCTGCTCACTCATGAAAGGTTGATTATAATACCTTTTACCTGTCGTTTTAAACAGAGCATTGGCCACTGCTCCAAATACTGGCGGGAATGGTGGCTCCCCAAGACCCGTCGGGTCGATGTCGTTTTCTACGAAATGCACATCAATTTTTTGTGGGGCTTCGTTATGGCGAATCATGCGATAATTATGAAAATTGTTTTGTTCAGGAACTCCTTCTTTGTGAGTCAATGCTCCATAAAATGATTGACCGATTCCATCAACTACTGCACCTTGCACCATATTTCGGGCCGCATCTGGATTTACCACTACACCACAATCGACCGCAGAAGTTACCGATTCAACATACGGTTGACCATCTCGCATCACCATATCTACCACATGGCCCGCATACGAAGCATGACAGAAATAAGCGGCTACGCCACGTTTTTTGCCTGAATTTTCGGGCTTACCCCAACCTGATTTTTCTTTCAATAATTCCAAAACACCGATATATCGGCTGGCATCATAATCCAGATTTTTACCTACTGGATTTTCTTTGGCTCGTTTCAATAAATCAAGACGGAAGGCAATTGGGTCTTTTCCCATTGCTTCTGCCACTTCATCCAAAAACGATTGTTCGGCTGCTGCATTGAAATTTGAACGTGGAGCTCTAAACGCACCAATAGTTATGTTGGATGGAATTTCCCAACCATCGGCCAAATAATTATCAACCGCACCCGCAGGGAAACGATTAGCATGAACTGGGTTTTCGGGAATACCGCCACCTGTTACATGAAAACCTATCAGATTTTTATTGGCATCCAGAGCCGCACGATATGTAGCGGTGTACATCGGGCGATAAATTCCGTAAGTCATGTCGTCTTCACGGGTATAAATCAACTTTACTGGAGCTTTGAGTTTTTGAGAAATACGAGCCGCTTCATACATGTATTGTGCATAAGCTCTACGACCGAAACCACCGCCCATACGAGTCATTTGAATTTCAATCTTGTCGGCAGGCAAATTTAAGATTTTTGCAAGTGTTGGTTCAGACCAACCAGGTGCTTGCTGAGGCCCAGCCACTAAGGCTTTATCATCTTGCACATGGGCGAAGAAATTCATTGGCTCCATAGTATTATGTGCCAAAAATGGAGCATTGTATGTGCGTTCGATAATCTGAGCGGCATTTTTGAAAGCCGTTTCTGGGTCACCGTCTTTTCTTAATTCTTTGGCTGGCTTTTTAGCAAATTCAGCCATCATTTCAAATTGCTTTGCCGTAGTTTCTAATCTTCCTGGTACTATTTTATCAGTTTTTCCACCTCGTCCCATCATGGTTTCTTTCACATCGCCAGCGGCTTCCCATTGAGCATTTATCTTCTTGCGAGCGTTCATTACTTCCCAAGTAGAATTACCGACAATGGCAATCATTTCGTTGTGTGTACGAGTGTCAAAACCACCTTGCCCAAAATCATCATCGTAGAGTTTGAAACTAAAAATATCTTTAATTCCCGCCATTTTTTTTGCGGCAGTAGCATCAAAAGATTTTAATTTCATACCAAATGCTGGTGGATGCTGAATCATTGCGATTAACATTCCATCAACTCGATAATCTATTCCAAAAAGTGGTTTTCCAGTAACTACCTTTACGCCTTCGCTATTTTTCTTAGATTTTCTTACAATCGAAAAATCTTTTGGTGCTTTCAATTTTACATCTTTGGGAACTGTCAATGTTGCAGCTTTTGCTGACATTTCGCCATATTTTGCCGTTTTACCGCTTGAATGTGATAGAACACCTGCTTTTGTTGAGATTTCGGTGGCAGGAACGCCCCAAGTTTGAGCGGCTGCTTCAATCAACATTTGTCGAGCCGCCGCTCCTGCATTTCTCAAAGGTTTCCAATACATTCTTATCGAATTACTACCCCCTGTAAATTGTGGGCCATATTTAACGTTGTCGTGCGTACTCATTTCTACTACCACATTTTCCCAGTCACAATCCAATTCTTCGGCTACCATCATAGGTAGTGAAGTCATTACATTTTGACCAAATTCGGGGTTTGGGCAAAGAATTTTAATGATATTATCAGGCGTAATTTTGATGTATGCAGCCAGCTCTGACCATTGTTCGGGAAGATTCAAAGCAGTTACTTTCTCAGCAGCTTTTGCTTCTGAAAGCCAATTAAAACTAAGCATCAGCCCACCTCCTGCCAATGCAGAAGACCTTAAAAAATCCCTTCTACTTTGTGATTTTATATTTTTCATAGTCTTTTCTTATTTAGCGTTTGATATTTTGGCAGCCGTTTTGATTGCTTCCTTAATTCTCAAATATGTTCCGCAACGACAGATATTGCCACTCATGGCATTGTCAATATCTTCATCAGTTGGTTTTGGATTACTTTTGAGCAATGCTGCGGCCGACATGATTTGTCCACCTTGACAATAGCCGCATTGGGCTACATCATGCTCAAGCCATGCTTTTTGGACTGGATGTGTGCCATTTTCTGAAAGTCCTTCAATGGTTGTAATTGCTGATTTGCCGATAGCCGAAACAGGCAATACACATGAACGAGTAGCATTACCATCTAAATGAATAGTGCAAGCTCCACATTGGGCCATGCCACAGCCGAATTTAGTACCAGGCATATTGAGGTGGTCACGCAGAACCCACAAGATTGGAGTTGATGGGTCAACATCAACTTGTTGAATCTTCCCATTGATTTTTAGTGTGTATTTTGCCATATTTTTAATATTTAAAATGTATAAGTATTTCTGTATTTAAAGTAAATCTCCGAAAGGTTGACTGTACAATCGTTTACCAGTTGCTTTATATAAGGCATTTGCTAAAGCAGCATAAACAGGTGGGTAGGCAGGTTCGCCCATACCTGTTGGATTTTTTGTATTTTCTACAAAATGTACTTCAATAGATTTGGGGGCTTCATTGTGGCGAATCATGCGGTAACTATGAAAATTATTGGATTCGGGCATTCCCTTCGAGAATGTCATTTTGCCATACATAGCTGCTCCAACAGCATCTACAATGCCACCTTCTGCCATATTTTTAGCGGCATTGGGATTGACAACAATTCCGCAATCAATGGCACACCATACTTTGTTGATTTGAGGCGAACCTTCTTTCATCTCTAAATCCAATACATGAGCTGCATACGAATCGTGGCAGAAGTAGGCTGAAAATCCTAATTTTCTTGAAGACTTTGTGCTTTCCCAATTTGATTTTTCTCTTACCAATTCCAGTACTTTTATAAAGCGGTTAGCATCATAATCGTTGTTTTTACCAACAGGATTTTCTTTGGCTCGTTTCAATAAATCAATTCTAAATGCAATTGGGTCTTTTCCTGCTGTTTCTGCAACTTCATCCAAAAATGATTGCTCGGCGGCAGCCATAAAATTAGAATGTGGAGCTCTATAAGAACCTACTGTAATGTTAGTATCAATGGTAAAATCTTCTGCCAAATAATTATCAACCGCCCCCGCAGGAAAACGATTGGGAGCTAAAGGTGCTTGTGGCATTCCACCTACTTTTACATGAAAGCCTATCAGATTATTATTGACATCGAGAGCAGCTCGATATTTTGCAGTGTAAGTAGGACGGTAAATCCCCGCTGTCATATCATCTTCACGGGTATAAATTAGTTTGATGGGTGCTTTTACTTTTTGTGAAATCAAAGCGGCCTCCAATAACCAATGAGCATACGAACGACGACCGAAACCACCACCCAAACGAGTCATTTTTATGTCTATTTTTTCCAAGGGAATTCCTAAACGAGCCGAAAGTGCTTGTTCGGTAAATTCGGGTTTTTGAAGAGGACCCGAAAGCGATACTTTTACGTCGGTAACATGAGCAAAGAAGTTCATTGGCTCCATGCAGTTGTGAGCCAAAAATGGTGCATTGTAAGTACGTTCAATTACTTTTGACGCATTTTTAAAAGCAATTTCTACGTCTCCATCTTTTCGGCGTACGTTGGCTGGCTTTGCTAAACTTTCGGTTAATTTTGCAAAATGCTCATTCGAATTTTCTAAGCCTGCTGGGATATTTTGGCTTATTTTTCGACCATTCATATTCCTTTTTTCTGTGAAGGTCTCCGCTTCTTGCCAGTCAACTTTCAAAGCATTTTTGGCTTGCATTACTTCCCAAGTGGAAGAGCCTACAATTGCCACTACTTCGTTGAATTGGGTGGTATCGAAAAATGTCTTTTCGTAATCATCATTGAAGATTTTGATAGGAAAAACGTCTTTAATGCCTTTCATTTTCTTAACGATAATGTCGTTCTGAATAGCCTTAAATTTCAAACCCATTGCTGGTGGATGCACAATCATGGCTATCAACATTCCGTCAACTTTGGTATCAATGCCAAAAAGTGGCTTTCCAGAAACAATTTTATCCAAATCTACATTTCGCTGACTTTTACCGATGATTTTGAAATCTTTTGCTTCTTTTAATTTTACGTCTTTCGGAACGGGAATCTGTGCCGCAGCCGTTGCCATTTCGCCATATTTGGCTGATTTTCCTGAGTTTTTATGAAACAAAACTCCTAATTCAGTACTGATTTCTTCTACTGGTACGCTCCATTCTTTGGCAGCAGTTTCTCTGAGCATCTGGCGAGCCGTAGCTCCTGCCAATCGGAGCGAAGCCCAACCTTGATGAATCGCCTGACTTCCGCCAATAAATTGTCGTGTAAAATGTTTAGTATCTAAATCAGCTTGTTCGATAATGATTTTTGAAAAATCAACGTCTAATTCTTCCGCCACAATCATGGGCATGGAAGTTTTCACGCCTTGTCCGCCTTCGGGATTGGGCGACATGATTTTAATTACATTATCGGCAGTAATTTTTACAAAACCGTTGAGTTCATTGAAGTTTGAAAGGTCGTTCGTGAGGACACGAACAACGGTATCTGAACTTTCTCCAAGCGGTTTAAAACTCGATAAGAAACTAATACCCAGCATAAAGCCGCCACCCGAAAGAGCAGAGGCTTTGAGGAATGAACGGCGACTTTGGGTTTTCATAGATTTTGATTTTTAAATCTAATTTACAATTAATTATCGAGTTTTTTCTCTTTTAACCACTTAGATAATAAATCAGCAATTTCAATATTATTCAAGTCAGAAAATGGGAAGTGGGTATTACCTTTTATTCCAATTTCGGGCAAATGAACTACCGTTACATCACCACCATATTTGTTTACGGTGTCTCGCCATTTTCTTGCCATTTCCAGTCTTGCTCTCCAACCATCAGCACCTGGGTTTTTATCGTCGAATTTCTCAGGAATAAAATCTCCGTAGTAGATGATGATTGGTATTTTAGTAAGTTTCATAAAATCAGATTTAGGAACTCCAATAGCTGTAACTGGACCTGATGAACTGGCAATTGGGGCAGGCACTTCTCCTTCTGGAAACAAAAATCCACTTCCAGGTTCATACGAAGCAATGGCTTTAATCTTTGAATTTTTCACTGCCGTTGCCCAACCAAATCCGCCTGAATGAGAGTGGGTTATCAAAACACCTTCCCCTATTTTATCAAAAAGTTTTGACGTAGCATTAGTTATAACTTCTGTATCAAATCCGCCAATATTCGGCACCATTTGGCGAAAATACTGGTTCAGGGTTTCTTCATCCTTAGCAAATTGCACCCCTTCAAAATAATCATATCCGATACCCACTCTGAAAGTGCCAAACCACATTTGTTCATCAGGAGTAGGGTTTATGGTGGCAGGAACGGTACTTCTACCTGCATTTCCACGGCGAGGTTGGTCGATTAGATAAACGCCAAATTTTCTTCTCAGAAAAATATTATTGAATCCTTCCCGACCATCGGGTGTAGTCATCCAAGTTTTTGAGAATTGACCTATCCCATGCCAAAAAACCAAAGGGTATTTACGGGCTTTGGCAGGAATCTGATAAGTAATATAAGCATGGTCTCCATGAAAAGTTTGTCCCTCTGGAGTTCTTTTTACAGGGTCATAAGTTCCTTCATTTTTTATTACTGAGCCTCCGACAGCAAAACTACCTTGGTCTTGGATTACAATTGGTTTCCGAGTTTTTTGTCCGTGAGTATTTAATGATAATAGGGTTATAAAACCTAAAATCATTGATATAATGCGTTTTTGTTTCAACATATTTATTTTGATATTTTCTTTTTTCATAGTTTATATTTTTCAATCTGAGAAATAAAATTCTGTTTATAGATTCTTCCGATAGGTATTTCAGCTACTCCGATTTTGATAGCATCATTGCTATAAGTTATCATTTTATCAATGGCTACAATAAAAGATTTATGAACCCTTATAAACTTCGACTCTGGCAGTTTTGCCTCCATAAATCCCAAACGTTCATAAACTATCAACATTTCATAAGCTGTAAATACCTTGATATAGTCCTTCAAGCCTTCTATATACAATATTTGGTTTAGGTAAATTTTCTTTTGCTCTTTTCCAATTTTCAAAAAAATATAAACATCTTCAAAAGTTGATTTTTGATGCGTATTAGATTGTGTAATTTCCTGCAAATGAAGGTACTTCGATATTGTTTTCTGAAAACGCTCTTGACTAATTGGTTTTACTAAATAATCAAGAACATCTAATTCAAAACCTTCCACTGCATATTCTCGAAATGCTGTTGTTAGTACAACTTTTGGTTTATTCTTTAACGATTTCAGCAATTCTAAACCCGTCATAAGCGGCATTTTAATATCAAGAAAAAGCAAGTCAACCGAATTTTCTTGAAGATATTTGTATCCTTCTATTGAATTAGCTAACGAAGCAACCATCTCAAAGTCTGGAATTGCTTCTAAATACATCTGTATCAATCGTCTTGCTGGCAATTCATCATCTATAATTAAACAATAATTCATTGATTACAAGGTAATTTAATTAAAACTAAATAACTATTTTGCTCTTGATATACCCTAAAAGTATGTTTATCAGGATAAAGTATTTCGAGCCTTCGTTTTACATTATTTAATCCTAATCCACAATTCTGATTTATATTTTTGGGCGATTCATTTTCGATACTATTCTCAACTTTAAAGGTTACTTCGTGTTCTTTTACCGAAATATCAAATCTAATCCAAGAATATTGTATGGAAGAGTTTACCCCATGTTTAAAACAATTTTCGATGATTGGCAAAAGCAACATCGGTGGAAGTTGAATCTCATTAATGTTGTCGAAAATATTGATTGAGACATCCAACTTTTCACCAACTCTAATTTTTTGCAAATCAATATAGTTTTGTATGTAGGTGAGTTCTTCTGTTAATAAAACCATATCTTTCTTTGAATCATATAGACTATATTCAATGAAATTTGAAAGTTTTAGAATCTGCTGTGCTGTTTCTGGGCTTTTTTTGAATGCTCCCGAATAAATATTATTCAGCATATTAAAAATAAAATGTGGCTGTACCTGCGATTTAAGCAATTCAAGTTCGGCAGCCATCTTTTCTTTACTCAACTCTTGTAACATTTGCTGCTGCTTATACCAGCTTTTCATGAAAATAAACATTCCATACAGAGAAACAACAAGGTAAAGATTTACAAATTCAATCAGTATTTTCGGAATGAAAAAGAACACCTCGTTATTTCCTTTTGGGTAATAGTTGGGGTAAAAATAATAGTAACTTACTACTCTAATGAACATTACAAACACAAGAGCTACTATAATTTGCCCAGTCCAGAAGCTTACTTTTTTATTCTTGAAATAGAAAGCATTAAATAAAAAATGAACCGATAAATAAGAAACAATGATATAAAAAGGAACGATTAGATACGATTTGACAAAGTAAAACTCATATTGGTCAATAGATGCACCTCTTCCCAGCCATTCGTAGAGAAAGTAAATTGTCCAAAAAAATATACTAAAACGAAGTGTATTTAATCGCTCCTTCAAGGTCATTTCTTTTTAATTGGGTAATGCAAAAGTCATAATAGAACCCGAAGGGTTTTCTTTGGTTCCACCCACTGAAAGTGCCACATATTGTTTTCCTTTTACCATGTATGAACAAACATTAGCATTATTCACCCCTGGTAGTGCAGTTTCCCAAACAATTTTTCCAGTTTTTTTATCGAAAGCCCACAATTTTTTATCGGCAGCACCACTGATAAACACCAATCCACCAGCCGTTACCATTGGACCTGAACGTGCCAATAAACCCGTAGGAGGCCCACCTTTTTCTTGCAACTTTTCATCATTTCCTATGGGTATTTGCCATTCATACTCACCAGTTGATAGGTTTAAGGCACTCAAGGTTGCCCAAGGACCTTTCATGGCAGGGTTTCCACTTGGGTCGCTCCACGTCTGATAGGCTGATGTATTCATGAAACGCTCGGGGTTTGCACCAGTTTTAGTAGCTTGCGGAGTTTCAATTCCCGTATTTTGTTTTTCATACAAAAATGCAATAATGGCATTTTCTTCGGCGGGGGTTAGTACTCCTTTAAAGCCTGGCATTGCTCCAGCACCATTCTGTATTTTTTTGAGCATTTCTTTTTCAGGCTTTCTGTCTTTTAAGCCAATTAAAGATGGAAATGTAGGCGGAATGCCTTTCCTTTCTGCACCATGACATGTAGCACAATGTTTTTGATAAGTTACACGACCTCTCTCGAAAGTGGAATTATTACGAGCCTCAAATGCTTTATTTGCATCAACAATGGTCTGTATTTCGGGTAAATTATGACCTCTCAGATATAAATAGTTGGTGTTAGGGTCAAAGGCTGCTCCTCCCCAGTTGATACCACCTCTGGTTGCTGGCAAAGAAAGCGTTCCTTTCAAATCGGGTGGCGTAAATAATCCTTCGTATCTCACAGACCGAAATTTTTTAAGAATTGCTTCATGATTTTCGGGCGAATAATTAGTGAGGTCTTCTTCGGTCATAAATTGCTTTACAAACGCCTTGGGTTTTGTTGGGAAAGGTTGGGTAGCAAAGGCAACTTCGCCTTGAAGATTAGAAGCAGGTACGGGACGCTCTTCTACTGGAAAAAGAGGCACACCAGTAACTCTATCTAAAACAAAAATAAAACCGTGTTTGGTAGCCTGAGCTACGGCATCTATGTCTTTACCATCCTTTTTTATCGTTACTAAATTTGGTGGACACGGCAAATCATAATCCCAAAGGTCGTGGTGTACTGTTTGAAAATGCCATTTATATTTTCCAGTTGCAGCATCTAAAGCCAAGACACAATTGCCGAAAAGATTAGCTCCGATTCGGTCGGCTCCATAATAGTCAAAAGTAGGCGAACCCAATGCCAAAAATACCATACCCCTTTTGTTATCAATGCTCATGCCTGCCCAACAGTTTACGCCACCAGCATATTTGTAGGCATCTTTTGGCCAGCTTTCATATCCTTTTTCGCCAGGGTGAGGTATGGTGTGAAAAGTCCATACCAATTTTCCAGTTTTACAATTATATGCCCTGATATAGCCAGGGGCTGCTCCATAAAAATCAGGCAAACGAGAGCCAATAATAATCAAGTCTTTGAAAATACTTCCTGGTGTAGTAAGTGTAACTGATATTTTTTTAGGGTCATCTCGGACACCTACATTTAAGTTAATCCTTCCTTTATTACCAAAAGTGGTGATTAGCTTACCTGTTTTGGCATTAATTGCCAGTAAATAATTCCCTGCCGAATAGATTATCCTTTTATCTTCGCCACTTGCCCAGTAGGTTACTCCACGACTTGCTGCCGTTGGTTCGCCTTCATCTAAGGCATTAAAAGCCCAAATTTGTTTGCCTGTTTGAGCATTTATGGCATACACCCATTGTTTGCCCGAATTTGCATACATGACTCCATCAACGATAATTGGGTTACATTGGCTCGACATTGGTGACTCGCCTTGCTTCACATCATTCATCTGGAATGTCCAAGCATTTTGTAGTGTATTTACATTTCCTACATTTATTTGGTCGAATTTTGAGTAGCTTGTACTTTTTTCATCGGCTTTGTAAGTTCCCCAGCCGTTGTCTTCAGAATTTGGGTTAGACCAAGACGCTAAAATGGAGATGATAGAACCAACTCCAATAGTAAATATTGCAAATCTTATTACTGTTCTATAATTGTTCATAAAGAGATTTTTGACTTAACAAATATACTTATGGGTATTTTGACTGAATATTAAAAAACCAAATATTAGACCAACGTCAGTTTTCATCCACCAACTGCATAGAATAGAGAATTGTTGAAATCCTATTTCTTTATCTGATGCGTATCTCTCACACTGCTAAAAGAAAGTGCTAACATTTTCCAGTCTTTATTTTGTTTTTGATAAACTTCCGTTACCGTAAATTCAACTTTTGCTTCATTGCCTCTAACTATAGATTCAAGTGTTATTCTATTCCATACGATGGCGGTTTTTCCAGAAATTTCTATTGCTGAGTCGTGAATGGTTGCTTTTTTATACCAAATACTCCCAGTTTTGATAATTTCGAGTTCTTCGTCTTTTTTCCACGTACCACTCATGTGCAAAAATTTTGCTTTGTTGTCAAATAAATCCTTCAATTTATCCACGTCTTTATCAGCCATCCATTGCCATTTGTCTTTGGATAGTTGCATTACTGTTTGCTCATCTTTTGATGTTTGAGCGAAAGAAAAAGTTGTTCCTAAAAGAAAAAATGTGATGATTAAATGTTTGATTTTCATTGTTTTATATCTTTGTTTATTTTTGGAACGCAGATTATCGCAGTTTTTTTTGTAATTCCGTAAAATCTACGATAGCATCATCAGCGTTCCATTTTATCATTTACAATTTCCTCTCTCCCAACCATTTTACCATAACAGGGTCTCGATGGTCGAAGAAGACACTGGTTTTTGTGTCTAAGGTTTTGATGAGTTCCATATCTTCGGCACTCAATTCAAAATCAAAAATGTTGAAATTTTCAGCCATTCTTTCTTTTCTGATTGATTTTGGAATAGCCACAACGCCTCTTTGTGTAAGCCAACGAAGCACCACTTGGGCAATAGATTTATCGTATTTTTTACCAAGTGAACTCAATAATTCATTTTGGAAAAGATTATTTCTACCTTCTGCAAATGGACCCCAAGATTCAATCTGCACATTATTTTCAACCATAAATTGCTGATTGTCAATTTGCTGATGAAAAGGATGCGTTTCTACCTGATTTACCGCTGGAACGATTTCGTTATGAACTATCAAATCAATTAATCTATCAGGATGAAAATTGCTCACACCGATTGCTCTCACTTTTCCTGCCTTATACAATTCCTCCATCGCTCTCCATGAGCCATAAACATCGCCATAAGGTTGGTGAATGAGATACAGGTCAATGTAATCTAACTGTAATTCATTCAAAGACTTTTCAAAAGCTCTCTTTGTGCCTTCATAACCATCCGACTGAATCCAAAGTTTGGTAGTAATGAATAAAGCGTCTCTTGCAATTCCGCTATTTTTGATAGCATTGCCCACTGCACTTTCATTTTGGTAGGAAGCGGCAGTATCTATCAAACGATAGCCGACTTCCAAAGCATCAGAAACACTTTTTTCACATTCGCCTAAATCTTGAATCTGGAATACTCCAAAACCTAAAATGGGCATTTCCGCTCCATTGTTTAATTTAACTTTTTGCATATTTTAAAAAAACATTTGAGGGTTTGAAATCAAATCCTCAAATATTGAATAATTTATATCCCCCTTGACTGTATTTTTCCTCTGTTTTTCATTGCCTTTTCGACTACATCAAATCTTGCCTTGCGTGGGTCAGGCTTGGCTACTACTTTACCATCTAATTCTATATCAAGCATATTTTGGTTTTGACTGTTGTAAATAGGCCAATTTGGTAATCCTTCTCCATTCGGATTACCTGTTTTGGCAAAATTTGCCCAATAAGCACACATCACCCTTGCCAATTCTTTTTCGGTATCAGTCGGCTCACCTTGCGAACCCCAACGAGCTTTTAAAGTATTGAATGCAAACGAAATATCAGAACCATGGCCTGCACCATAAGGTGAGCGTTGTTGAGCTGTGGTTGGCACATATCCAAATTGAAATACATAAGCAGGAGAGCCTTTGGTAAGTGTTGCTCTGGCAGCCATGCGAGCAGGTTCACCCCAAACCCAGTCGGTATTAAATTTGGCGATTACTTCCTCAAACTTCTTAGTTCCATCTGGGTCATATGCTGCTTTTGCTTCGTTTGCTAAATCACCAAAAGAAGTAAAAAGTTCTTCTTTTGTTTTGGCGTTGCTTACAAATGCTCCACCGATTTCGGCACTGCAATTACCAATCATCATAGGCATTTTAGGTTGATTGCCAGCCAAATAAGCCGTTTCGGCAGTTTGAGTAACTAATTTTCCGTCGAAAATTGGTCCTGAATATATACGAGGGCCATTTGCTCCGTTGGTTTCACGTCCTCCGTCAATGATGCTATCTGCTGGCATAGCACGAAGTTTTGCCAAAGCTGCTGCATCCGTGCCTTCAATGCCTTTTGATTGAGCGAAGTTTACACCGATGGTTTCTGCCGAAACTTTGTAGAATACATCTGAATCTTCTTTGTTGATGGGTCTGCCAGTAAGCACCCCGTCTCGTCCGCCACCAGAGTGGCTGATTACTTTGTGAAAAAGTCCTTTGGTAGCTGGAATCGTTAATAAAGAATGAACAGAAACCCCACCCGCTGAGAAGCCAAAAATGGTTACATTGTTGGGGTCGCCACCAAAGGCGGCAATATTTTTTTGAACCCATTGCAAAGCAGCAATTTGGTCCATAAAACCATAATTTCCTTTATATTCATTGGGGTGTTCCTTGCTCAATGCAGGGTGAGCAAAATAGCCCATACGCCCTAACCTATAATTGATATTCACCAATATGACACCATTTTTGTTTAATGCATGTCCGTAATTTTGGGGGCTTGAAGCACTTCCGCCCGTAAAACCGCCGCCGTAAATCCAAACCATTACAGGCAATTTTGAGCTTTCAGTAGCATTAGCAGGTTTCCAAACATTCAGAAATAGACAATCCTCTGAAGAATTAGGATTCATTTTTGGGGCATTTGGCCCCCAACCCGCTTGGGCACAATCTTTACATTGTTTGGTGGCATCGAGTTCACCTTCCCAGTTTTTTACAGGTTGTGGCGGTCGCCAACGAAACTCACCCACTGGCGGAGCAGCATAAGGTATTCCTTTGAAAACAACCGATTCGCCATCGGTAACACCACGAACTATACCATTGATAGTTTTAACTTTTTGAGCATTGGTCTGAATAATACTACAAGAAAAACTAAACGCAATGAAGAAACCTAAAAATATTTTTTTCATGATTGAATATTGATTTATTTTACAAAGGTCTATCCAATATTCAACACAGATGGTATAAAAATTACGGTTCTTTCTACCATTTTTACTGATTGTGTTTTTGAGCTTAGCATTTCTTACTTACGATTATTTAAGTTTGTATAAAAACTTTCAAATACAGCAATGGAAAAAACTTACAGAATTGATTCTATCAACGAATATAATGCCGACAATAATCATAAAACGTTACACCCGTTGGTAAGTGTAATTGATTTTTCAAAGGCAAACCTTCGCAATTGGGGCAACGTTGACACCATCAGATTTGAATATGGATTATATTGCATTTATTTGAAAGATGTGAAATGTGGCGACATGAAATATGGTAGGCATTACTATGATTATCAGGCTGGTACTTTAGTTTTTTTCTCAGCAAATCAATATTCGGAGATAGAAAACCCCAAAGTGAGTTATCAACCGATGGGTTTCGGATTAATTTTCCATGCTGATTTTCTGATAGGAACTTCACTTGGCAAGACAATTCAACAATATAAATTTTTTAATTATCAATCGAATGAAGCATTGCACTTATCAGATGATGAACGAAAATTAATAATGGACTGCTTTGCAAAAATTGATTTTGAATTAAAACAGCCCATTGATAAACATAGTAAAAAGCTCATTTCGTCGAACATTGAACTTTTCTTAGATTATTGCCAACGATTTTATGACCGCCAGTTTATCACACGAGAGAATGTAAACAAAGGTATTTTAGAACGTTTTGAAGACTTATTGAATAGCTATTTTTCATCAGAAAAACCACAAACAATAGGACTTCCATCAGTAGCTTATTTTGCAGACGAATTACATCTTTCTGCCAATTACTTTGGCGATTTAATCAAGAAAGAAACAGGCCAATCTGCCAAAGATTATATTCTGAATCGTACTATTGAAGAAGCAAAAAACCTTATTTATGAAAATGACAAGACCGTAAACGAAATCGCCTACGGTCTTGGATTCAAATACCCACAGCATTTTACACGATTATTTAAACAAAAAGTGGGATATACTCCTAATGAATTTCGTGGGCTAAATTGAAAAACTGAGTATGTTTCTATAATTTGTTACAAATAACCAATAACCGCTGCTAAAACTATTCTCAAAAAAAACAATATTTTGTCTTGATTCCTGCAAACCTGAAAATTCAAAATTTCGTTTGGCCCACTACAAATAATATTTGACAAGTCTTTTTTTACCAAAAAAATAATGTTCCGTTTTGATTACTATTGATAGCAAAATAATTCTAAAATTTTTAAGCAAAATATTAGTAAAATTGACAGGCTTTGGGGGGAGGATGGAAGTAAAATTGATTAACTAAAATCAAGAGGTTATAAAGCAAAAACATGATTTTTCACACCCAAAGAGATTTTGACAAGAGAATATCAATAAGTTATCGAAGTAGCCAAAAAACTTATTGATACTCTTGATTTTAATTGAGAAGTTTAGCTGTTTTTTAGAAATTAAAATTCGAGATTTCGTTTGGTCATTTTTCGAGATTTCGTTTGGACCACTACAATCTATTTGCAATTCAGGGTTTTGGTCGAGCGTCGAAACGCGTGCATAGCCAATAAACATATAAAAAGTAAATAAAGTCGTTAATATATAAAGATACTTAACTTTGAATAATTAACCAAGTTTATTTACTAAAAACACATAAAAAAGGCCTGATTTTTTCGAGCCTTTTTTGAGTAAAGAAAACGAGGGATTTGTTAACAATATAAAAAATACGACCTATAAAACACTATTTGGTATTCGATAAGTGATAAATAATACAAAAAGTACGACAAAACTTTCGTATATTTTGAGAGTTACCGGCAAGCGTAAAAAAGCAGCATAACCAAGACTTTCGAGTCAAAACAATCAAAAAAGCCATTTATTTTGCTTACAATTACAAAATAAAGACTACCTTTGCAGACATTTAATCAAAAACAAAAAGAAAGATGCTTCTGCAATTTTCAATTAAAAACTTTAGGACATTTAAGGACAAAGCTACTTTGAGCCTCATTGCTTCTAACTATGACAAAGAAACCAGAGAGCACGAAAACATCGTAATCAATGAAAACTTTTGTCTGAGACTTCTCAAAAGTGCAGTTATTTATGGTGCAAACGCAAGTGGCAAAAGCAAGTTACTTGACGCATTTGCATTTATGCGATATTTTGTAATCAATAGTTCAAAAGAAAGCCAAAAAGGTGAGACTATTGAAGTAGAGCCTTTTAGACTAAGTACTGAAACAGAAAACGAACCTTCTGAATTTGAAATCATTTTCATTCACAATAAAGTGCTTTATCGCTATGGCTTTGAGGCGACAACTGAAAAAATTGTATCTGAATGGCTTTATCACAAACCAAAAACAAAAGAAGTTGAACTCTTTTACAGAGATGGAAGCATCTTCAATATTCACGAACGAAGTTTTACCAAAGGCAATACTGTAGTAAAAGAAGGTCTAGTTCGAGATAATGCGTTATTAATTTCCGTAGCAGCTCAATTCAATGAAAAGACTGCAATCAATGTGTTGGATTGGTTTAAAAGACTAAAAACCTTATCAGGGTTAAACGAGTCAGGCTACCAAGGTTTTACAATGGGGAAAGCAGAATCGTCAGAACACAAACATAAAATTCTTGAACTGCTTAAAGCCGCAGACCTTGGAATTCAAGATATTAAGATGCAGAAATTAGATATTGATAGTCTTCCAAAAGATTTACCAAAAGAGTTAAGAGACAAACTTATTAGAGAAATTAAAGAAGATAATGCTGAATTCTTTTCTGATGTTTCAACAACACATCGAAAGTTTGATGTAAATAAAAATGCCGTAAGCTTTGAATATTTCTCACTAGAAAATGATGAATCGTCAGGAACAAGTAAATTTTTCGCTCTTACAGGACCTATTCTTGATGTTATTGAGAACGGCTACATTTTAGTAGTTGATGAGTTAGACTCAAAACTTCATCCAAATTTGGTTTGTAAAGTCGTTTCGCTTTTTAACTCAAAAGAGTTTAACAAGAAGAACGCACAATTGATTTTCAATACACACGAAACCAACTTATTAAGTTCAGGTCTATTCAGAAGAGACCAAATTTGGTTTACAAACAAAAATAAATACGGAGAAGCAAAACTTTACTCCTTAGCTGACTTTAAATCAGATGAAGTGAGAAAAAATGACCCTTTTGAAGATAATTACATTAAGGGTAAATATGGTGCAGTTCCATTTCTTGGCTTTTTTGATAACCTAAAATTTTTATTGACAGAAAATGAAAATGAAGGACAAAAAAGCTGAACAGAAAGCAGCAAAGCAAAAGCACCGAGAACAATTAAAGGCTCAACGGAGAAAAGAACCGAGCTTAGAAAGGCCTGTTGCAGAGTTGACAGAAAAACCCTCTATTCTTATTGTTTGTGAAGGAGAAAATACAGAACCTTCTTATTTCAATCAATTCAGAATAACTTCTGCAAAAGTCAAATCAGTTGGTGAAGGATATAATACAATTTCTTTAGTGAATAGAGCCCTTGCTTTATCCCAACAAGGAAACTACGACCAAGTTTGGTGTGTGTTTGACAAAGACGATTTTAACGAAAATGATTTCAACTCTGCAATTCAAATAGCCGTAGCTAACAACTTTGGCATAGCTTATTCAAATCAATCGTTTGAATATTGGCTGATATTACATTTTAATGACCATCAAGGTGGTGGTATGCATAGAGACAGCTACAACGACAAAATCAACGAACACCTTAAACCATTCAAAGTAACTTATGACGGCAATGGGACAAAATTAATAGAAGAAGATTTTTTTGGATTACTTGACGGAATAGACGACAAAACGAGCAGGAAAAGAGCTGAACTTGCAATAGATAGAGCAGAGAGAAATTACAATCATTTTGACCATACAAATCCAGCTAGAGAAGAATCTTCAACGACTGTGTTCCGACTAGTAAGGGAACTTTTGAAATATGTGGAATGATAGAACGCCAGCCGGTAACAGCCGTTTGCCGCAATGGGGGCTGAGGTGGTTAAATCAAGTGCAGTGCTTCTATCAACATTTGTGCTTGGTTGACAGTGAAGTGCTCCTAAATCCCCCACTTCGGCAAGCGGCCAAACGTTAGCTGATATTATGGAAAGACGATACGACATAGCGAACAACGAATATGAAACCGAAGACTATGACGGCAGATATAGACTTGTTTATGCATATTTCGGACTTGCAATATACTTTGGACAGTGTTTAGAAGAAACGTTTTCAATTATGCTTTGGACAGACCGAATTTTCAAGAAAAAAGTTAAGACCAACGCTGAAGTTAATGAAATTATTGATGCTATTGAGAACTCAAAAAAGACAATGGGGAGTTTTATTAATGAAGTCAAACAAAGCTATAGTTTGACAGCCCCAATTGTTGACCAATTGGACAAAATACTTGAAACAAGAAATTATTTGGCTCACAAATATTTCAAACTTCATATAGCAAAATTCCACTCAACCATTGGACAACTTGAAATGATAAAATACTTCTGTGACTTCATTGACGAGTCTGAACAGTTAGACGAAAAATTGAAGGAATATTACACAACATATACTGACAAACTTGGCATGACTGAAGAGCGAATTGAGCAACTAATGACTGAAATGAAAGAACAAGAAATTAATAGAACAAAAAATGATTAAAAAAATTTGGACTGACCCTGTTTGGAGTAAAGTTATTTCAGTTGGGATAGTTGCATTAATAACACTTGGATATACTAAGTTTTTAAGCGTTTCAGAAGGTGTTACCTTCAAAGAAGCTTTTGATAAAATTCTAGAAGTTAAAATACCTGCTTTTTATGTATTAGTCGGTATTCTAATTTACTGGATTACTTCTTGGTCATTCAAAAAAATATTTAGAAAGAGCAACAGCATTTACACCAAGCAACAACAAAAACTTAGAGAATTTAATAAGTCCGCAGACACAAAAGCAGGATTGTTATTTAAATGGGATGTATTTTTTGACTATCAAACACCTTTTATAGTGGACTTGACCGTATTTTGCACAAAACACGGTCAAACACCAATCAGGTTTATGGGCGACAGATGCTCTGTTCCTGGTTGTGACAATTCCCGACAACAAATAAATACGAATGCATTAAAAAACCTTATTGAATCGGACTTAATTGACAGATGGGAAAAATTGAAATAACAGCAGCTAACACGGGTTTTGCGTCAGGCGGGCAGACGTGAAAACTCGGAGCTTTATGCTTCTAAACCCGCCCGAATGCAAAGCCCGAACCGTTAGCTGCAACCTAAGACGACCACCATAATAAGCATTTATGATAAGAAGAGATAAATACGTAATAACATCAACACACCTTGACAAACAAGGAGATATAATGGCAAAAAGTGCTCTTGATAGTATGTTGCCATTTCTAAATGGGGAAAGGAAACCTAGACTAGGCTTAGAACACATAAGAACATCCCCACCTTTTGGAGCAGTAATGAATGGAGAAATTGTAAAAAGACAGGATGATCATTATTATTTGACTGCGGAAATGGTCTACTTTGATAAGCAAGAAATAATCCGACTTCCTGACGGAACACAACTGTTGAAAGAATTTTTTAGTGAAGGCGAATATCCATTTATAGAAAGTGTCGATGAAGAAGTTTCAAAAATGATAATCGCGACAGATAGAGCTAACTTTGAAAAATATTCTGATATTAATGACATTTATAACTCAGTTAAACAAGAAGTAGATTTAGAATTTGATACACTCGAGTTTGGACGAAAATCAGAATTACCTGACCCTGAAACAATCATAACTATTACAAAAATAATTGCTGGTACTTTGGGGATTATTAAATCCAAGGTGACTGAAAAATTGGGTGAAGCAATTGGTGAAGACTTAGTCAAGATTTATAAATTTTTTTCTAAACTTGCAGAAGAGACAATTAAAAAAGTTAAACCTGCAAACAGACCCAAAAATTTTGTCATATCCTATCCAAACACAGACTGCAACATTGAATTAGTAATTACTACTCATAAAGCAGACAGAGTTTTAACTTCTTTGGATAAAGAGAAACTCAAATCAATCGCTGACAAAATTGAACAATTAGCAAACTTAGACCCTGAAAAAATACAATTCGTTTATAATGACTCTGACAATTGGGAGTTTAATTACTTGCTTACAAAAAGTGGTGCTGTAATTGGGACAATAAAATCATTTAACAAACGAAATGAACTTTATAATCAAATTTTAGAGAAACAGAAAAAGGATGAAAAAGGCAGCAGCTAACACGGGTTTTGAATCAGGCTGGGAGGGAGGATCGTGCAAACTTGGAGCTTTGTGCTCCAAAACCCGCATGGAAAGCAAAGCCCAAAAACGTTATCCCACATTTAAATTTGCACAAGACAGATGAAACATTTAGATAATCAACTTTCTATATTTCGGGATTTATTACAAACTGAAGTGAAAATTTCAGAAGACAAAGTTGATAGCATTGCTTCAACAATAGCGACTGAAATCGAGAATATTAAAGATACTTTAAAAAGTGAAATTTTACTGGCATCACCTGTTCCACTTGAAACAAGATTAGAAGAATTGTCCTGTTTTCAAACTATGATGGATACTATTAATAAAATAAGGCCAAGACCTGAAATTGTTAGAAGTCAAGTAATGACTCAAAATTATGTCTGTTTTGTCTATCTAAAAGACACCCTGTTTGAAGTATTAAGAAAAAAATCTGAGACTGGTTCAATCACTAAAAAGTGTGCCAAATATTTATTGAATAATCCTGTGAGAGCATTTAGAAACCCAATTGCACACGGAAACTGGAAATATAAAGACGATTTTTCTGGTCTTGAATTTTGGGCACATAAAGACAATTCTGAAAGCGATATAATGACTAAATATCAATGAACTAAATTTCTGGCAACAATTGTCAAGAGCAGTTGCATACACAGCGTATTTGAAACTGACAGAGAAATGAAAACGTGGCATAACAGCACTTACCCAAAAGTGGTGGTTCAGTGGTTAAATCAAGCTTTGTGTTTCTATCAAAGTTTCTTCTTGGCTGACAGTAAAGTGCTTCGAAATCCCCCCTGCGTCAAGCTCCAAACCGTTGGTGTCAATTTTAAGTAACCTCACAATTATGGCTGTATTTAAAGACTTTGTATCAAAACGAAATCAAATGCTTGTATTCATTATTCTGGTATCTGGTGTACTATTAACAATACTTGGTCTATACTTAGGTTTAAAACATTTAGATCCTAAATATTTTAATGCCACAGTTGGTTCAATTATCGCCATATTTACACTTTTTAGTGTATTTGGAAATCTCTCGAAAGAAATATCTTCCTCCCAAACGCAAAAAGAGATAAAGGAAAATACTGAAAGAACACTTCAGCCTCTTTCCATCACTTCACTTTTGTTCACGCTTGAATACAAGTTTGATAACCCAAAACTTGTTACCTTTTTAAAAAATATTTATTCATTAAAAGCCAAACAAGAAAAACTTCTAAGAAAATCATCTACAGCTACTAATGGGCAAAGAGAAATTGAAATACTGCCAGGCTTGACATTCTTTGAATTTGGCGATGAAATTACGGGGTCTCTAATAATTGATGACCCAAATTTTTTGAAAAGTTGCAATTTCCCATTTCCAAAAATTACTTTAAAGTTCTCCCCCCAATATCCAAAAGAGACTAAAATAAGCAATGGAGATGGGACATATACAGTAAATGTTGATTTTCCAGTTTCTTTAGAGTTAGAAGCCAACAAAATAGATGCTTTCACATTGAATCAAGTTATTGTTGATTTCAAAGAAAGTAAAGTAACTGCGACTATTCAGCCTTTAGAATGGAAATATAATTTAGATAATGGGAAAATTGTAAGCTTCAAAGATTTATTTGGCAAATACCTAATGCTGTCTGCTTACTACCCTTATTGGAAAGATAATATTACTAAGTTTTCTATCTCTTCAATGACTTTGGTAAACGAACGAAAAAAATTGAACTTTACTTTTACCCCTGAAGAAAAATCAGGTTTATCCATTGTATTTAATGCAGAATATTTGCATAAAATTACAGATTCGGATTTTTACAAGTGATTATTTTCCAAGTCTATTGTAAGCAAAGCTGCTAATAATATTTGGGTTTTATGCAAGTTGGGGGTGACCAGCAAACATTAATAAATTGCAAAGCCAAGCTGTGGATCGGGCTATACCAGCAACTTTGAGCTTTTGTAATTAACTTCAACATCATAATTTCAATCGATATCGGTTGTGTGGGCAGACGAAATGCTATGTCCCAACCTGCATAAAGCCCTGTCCGTTATCTCTCCCAAACCACCAAATTCCCACTAACCAAAATTTCTTCGACCTTCAAAGCCCTTTTTAAACCTTCAAGACGCTTCAAATCGTCTTCTAAGTTTAGAGAGGGCTTTCGGTTTAATTCACGCTCCAAAGACTTAATTTGACTTTCTAAGGTTTTCCTATCCTAAATTCAACGCCCTTTTGGGTAATCGCTCATTTGTGCATAATTTTTTTGTCCTTCATGCAGCTCGTCTTCAAGTGTTTGCAGCTCTCTCGATATTCGCCCGACTTCGTTGTTATACTCCGAACGCTGAGAAGCTATTTGGATTTCCAAAATCTCAATTTCTTGCCTTTAGGCTGAATTGTCTTTTTTTTCAACAAAGAAATCGAAGCCTTGCACAAACTCCTTTTCAATCGTTTTGCCAGTTTTCATCACCGCTCCTTCAAAATAATTCAAATCCACGCTCGACTGTATTTGCATCTTGAGCAAAGGCAGCCGTAGCCAATATTTCAAGCTATCTGGAGAAGCATTAAACAGTTGAACTTGCTTAGCGGAAAATTAGCGTGCTTTTAGCACAAGTGAAGCGTTGCTGAAAGGATTAGCAAGGGACTTTTGCTTGAAACTTTATACATATTATACTGTTTATTAACCAAAGTTTTAGAATATTATACCATAACTATAATTGTAACAGCAGTTTAACATTTAAATAGTGATTCTTAACTATGAGATTAAATCTTGACTAATTCACATTATTTTCAATTTCAGTGAGTTTATCTTTTGCGTGGCTATCATATTGAAGCTCGGTTAATTGAGAGAATAAGTAATCATCATTTAATAACTTTAGAAATAGCCTTTTAGAAACACCCGTATTAAGATTTAATTTCGTTTCATTTATATTAAAACTGATTTTTCCTGTTAACTCAGGGTGATTTTTAATAAAATTAATAACATTAATTACTGGGACATTTAAAACTGGAGAGTTACGAATGCTCATTAATTTTCTCGCATTTGACATGGTCTGAGCAATATCATTGATTTGTTTAATGTCTTCAAGTAATTGATTTGCTTCAATTAAGTCAATTGTATTTTGAGCTTGATTCCTGATGACATCCTCAAAACCAAAAAACCTTTCAAGTATATTTAGTTTTAGTACAATTAAGTTTCCGTCAAGCATCATAAAATCAAAACTCCTATCAATAGCTAAAGCATCATCCTGAATCTTAACTAATCTTTGATTACTTGGAATTAGTAAAAACCTATCCCTTTTTAATAAATTTACAGGGTGGTGCTTTTTATAAAGAGCCATCTTATTACCCTCATTCCCAATAGTTATTAAGTAACCTTGCAGATTTATAAAACTGTCTTGATTAAAATTGAAGTTAGGTTGGTTTTCATTTAGTAAAATATCATCAAGTATATCAAGACTATTAGGTCTGTCATCTAAATCATACTTGTATACTACATTTTTTCGGTCATCCACTTCACTAATATTTTGATAATCAAAATCTTCATTAGTTATGAACTTATCAGAAATATATTCAAGAAACCTTTCTTTGAGTTCTTGCTTCACATTATTTTCAATATCAGCAAAACGAATAATTGTCTCTCCGTCTTCGTGCAACACAAAATATAATGCTGCTCCAATACCATTTTCTGGATTTAAAAAATAATTTAATCTTGCTATTAGTTGTTCTCGATTCATAGTTTTACGAAATATACATTATCACTTAAAAAAATATGGTGGACACTATCACCTAATTTTAGATTTTCTTTTGAAATAAAAATTAGTCCGGTGTTTTTTTCTGTATCTACTTTATAAAGTTTGTACCCTAATAAAGCCAAAGTTGGGTTTTTATAAAATAGATTTGTTTTAATAAAAATTGCACCAATTATAATAAGAAGGAGTATGGTTACGACTAAATCTTTGCCCTCCAATTTTACTCTTAAAAAAGGTATAATGTAGGTAGTTAGAAATGTCAAATGTTCATAGCTTTGGTCTTCTATTTTTGTGATTTTTTTTGGTAGTTTAGTAGCCCCTTTCAAAAAATATTCAAATCGTGCATAAAAGAATAATCCAAGTAATGAAAAACTAATTGCAATTAATGCAATAATATTGGGCTTTAGAAAGGTTAGTAATCCTTCAAATGTAAAAGATAGTTGCCATGAAATAAAGACAAATTCTTTCACAGCAACTAAAAAAAATAGTAGCCAAAGAGAAATAACATATAATTGTATTTTTTTCATTTATGGTCGATACGATTCTTTAAAATCACTTGACAATATAGTAATCCAACACTATTTTTCTAAAGTAAAACTCGTATTTTGATTGAATCAAATTTGATTTTGCTTTTTCGTGATTAATACGATAATTATTCAACTCTATGGTATGAAGTAAACCTTCCAAATAGCGGTCTTTGGCAGAATCATAGGCAACTTGTTGAGCTAAAACTTGCTTTTGGGCAGTCTTTAGCTTTTCTTGGGCAATTTTGGCAGTCAGATACGCCTGCTCAATTTCTTGCTTTATTTGAAGTTTTGTCTGTGATAGCTGAGTTTCAGTAATTCTTTGATTGATTTGAGCATTTGTAATTCGTCCTTTAACCTGCCCATTGGTATAAATTGGAATATTTATACTTAAACGTGCAAATTGATTCGAATTAAAGCCTAATTGATTGAAATAATTGTATTCTTTCGCTGGTGCACTCGAATACGCTGAGCCAACTCCTGCACCCAAAGAAACAGTTGGATATTTACCTGCTTTGGCGAGTTTTATGCCTACATTGGCACTTCTTACTCTTAATTCTGCACTTTTTATAATTGGTTGAAAATAAAACCCAGAAAGAATATTTTGCAAGTAATTATCATTTAAGAGAACTGTTTTTTCTTCTATCGAATTATTTTCAATGTCAAAAGCTACAAAATTCGGAAACGCTATCAATTGAGCCAATGAAAGTTTTGAAATATCAATATTGGTTTTGGCATTTAGGGCATCATATTCAGCAGTGGCGAGTTGTGCATCTAAATCAATTAAATTAGTTTTTGGCATATTCCCTTCAATGACCAATGCCTTCACTCGTTCATATTGTGATTGGATGTTTTGAATTTGTTCCTGGGCAATTTTTGATAATTCTTGGTTCATCAGCACCTGCATATAAGCAAGTGTGATTCGGATTCGTAATTCATTTTTTGCCCTTTGAATTTCCACTTGGTCTGCTTCTGCATTGTATTGGTTTTGAATAATTTGATTTTTAAGCGAAAACCCATTAAAAATTGTAAAATTGGCATTTGCACCAAAAGAATTAGAAGAAATAGTGCGTTGAACAAACCCATTAGTAAAGGGGTCAATACTCCTACCTGAATTTATTCCTTGAGAAAAAGCCCCTGAAAGATTAGGATAAACTGCTTTTTCTGACTGTTCTAAAGTATTTTCAGATTGTTTTAATTTTAACTCTTTTAATTTTACATCAAAATTTTGCTTGTAGGCATATTCTATACATTGATTGAGAGAAAATCGCTGTTGAGCATTTCCTTCAAAGTAAAGCAAGATTAGAATTAGTTGTAGAAAATATTTTAAAATACGGTTTTCCATATAAAACAAACTCCCCTTTAGGGACGGTTCGACGATTCGATTGGGGGCTACCTCTCAAAAATTCTGATAAATTCTTTAAAAAACCTCTCTATCAGCCTTTTATCTTCTGTAATTATTTCACCTGATGCAGTCATTCCATTACGAAAAGGGATAGTTTTATTTGCTGAAGTTGTCAAGCCATTTGGGAAATTTACTTTAACAAAATAAGCCGAGTCTTTTGGGATTTCGGAAATACTTTGAATATGCCCTCGTAGTGTACCATACTCTTCATAAGGATAACTTTGAAGCTTTACTATAATTTCCTGCCCACGTTTTACTTTACCAAAATTAAATTGACCGATATTCATTTCTCCGTGAAACCCTTCTTCATTAGGTAAAACATAAAGTAATTCTTGTCCTGTTTTTACTAATTGGTTTTCTTGTAGTGATGTTAAAAAAACCACTTTCCCTGCCGTTGGAGCAATAGCAACGTAGCGTTGTTTCCATGCTTCAATATCACTTTTTAACGTGTGCATCGCTTGAATAAGGGCATTTTTTTGTTCGGTAATGGTTTTATCTAATTCCAAAATTTCTTGTTGCTTTTGGTTTTGAGACATTACATTATTCTTCATCGAACTCTGCATTTGCTCATTGCTTTGCTGTTTGGCAAGCACTTTGCTAATGGCTTGCCGATAATCATTTTTTGATACATAGCCTTTTTCTTGTAGTCGTTTTTGGCTTTCCAGTTCATCTTCGGCTAATGCCAAATCTTTTTGATTATTCTGCAATTGATTTTTCAGATTTGACTGCAATGAATTTAGTTGAGCAAAATCATTTTCGAGCATTTTTCTCTTTTGCAAATAAGTGCCGTTACCAACAAAAGATTTTACTCTGGTAAATGTTTCTTGAAAAACCTGATAAGATTTTTGTAATTCACCTAATTGAAAAAAAGATGGAATTTCGACGGTATAAGCAGCCGAAAGATTATCATTAGCGGTCATATTGACCAAAGAATCGGTTAAATCTTTCAATATCAAAACTTCTTCATGATTGGCGGTACTCTCTAAAAATGCAATCCTTTGTCCTTCTTTTACTATCTGGCCATCAGTTGTTAGTAATTTTACGAGTTTTCCATCTGTTTTAGCTATAACTGATTTTGGTAGGTTCTGCGAAACAATTTTAAGACTTCCGCTTACCAAATCAGGATAACGAATAAACCAAGTAACTGCCAACATCAGCACCAAAACAAAGAAAAAAATAGTAATTCCCCAACGAATAAGCCACGCAGGTGGTTTGCTCAAAACTTCATTTACCTCGCTGCTTCGTAGTTCGGGCATTCTTCCATCGTTGCCATTATTTTCATTTTTGTTGATAATTGGTGGTAAAGTAGGAGGTACAATGATTTCTTGTTTCAATAAATCATCAGTTATTCCCATACCTTTTCCACCCAACAACTCCATCAGATTTGTTCGGAGTAATTTCTCTGAATGATTAGATTCGTCGCTCATTAATTCCCTAATTCTAACTGATTTTTCACTAACTCAAAATATTTTCCGTGTCTTTGTGTAAGTTCTGCATGAGTTCCAACTTCTACAATTTCACCTTTTTCCATTACTACAATTTGGTCAGCATTTTTTACCGTACTTAGTCGGTGAGCAACTACGATGACAGTTCTATTTTTGAAAAATTCGTCCAAATTTGCCATAATAATACTTTCGTTATTGGCATCAAGTGCGTTAGTAGCTTCATCAAAAAATATAAAATCAGGGTTTTTATAAACGGCTCTGGCAATTAGCATTCTTTGCTTTTGACCTTGTGAAATACCATTTCCTTCTGCACCAATTTTTGTATTATAACTCAATGGCAACTCTTCAATAAACGACTGAATATTAGCCACTTTTACTGCATGAAGAAGCTTTTTAGTATCAGGAAATTCATCGCTGAAAGCAATATTCTCAGCAATAGTATCTGAGAAAATAACTCCCTCTTGCATGACCGTTCCACATTTGCTCCGCCAAAGTTTGTGGCTTATATTTTCGAGCGAAACATTACCAAAGCGAATTTCTCCGCTTTGGGGCTTATAAAACTTTAGTAATAACTTTAATAGTGTAGTTTTCCCACTGCCACTTGTACCAACAATTGCCGTTATTTTTCCTTGTGGAATTGTTAAATTAATATTTTTCAATACAGGTTCATTCCCTGCACCAGTATAAGTAAACGTGAGGTTTTTGAGTTGAATATCTTGATTTTCAGGCAAAATATGCAACAGTGGATTTTGTGTGGTTTCTTCATCATCAATTTCATGAATTTCATTCAATCTTTCGAGGCTTATTTGTGCATCTTGATAATGTTGCATAAACTGAATCAATTGCTCGACAGGGCTATTGAGCTGCCCAATAATGTATTGTAGTGCCATCATTGCCCCCAGCGTCATTTGCCCATTAACAACCGCAGTGGCTGCCAAAAACGAAATGACAATATTTTTACCTTCGTTGATAATCATTGCTCCCGTTTGCTGGTATTGTTGCAAAGCAAGACCTTTAACACTCAGATGAAAGTTTTTTACTTGTAAGTTCTCCCACTCCCAACGTTTTTTTATTTCGGCATTATTGAGTTTTAGTTCAGGAACAGACTGTACGAGTTGTATTAAAGAACTTTGATTTTGACTCGCCAAAGCAAAGCGTTTATTATCTAATTTTCGACGATAACGTAGAAATAGCACTATCCAAACGCTATAAACAATGCTACTTATTAAGAAAACGCCAAAGATAGTAAGATTATAATAAGCTAAAACTACGCTAAAAATGATGAGATTAAACATCGAAAAAAGTACATTAAGCGATGTTCCTGTGAGGAAAGACTCAATACGTTGATGGTCACCAATGCGTTGGAGAATATCTCCTGTTTTCTTAGATTCAAAAAATGAAACAGGCAAACGCAATAGTTTACCCAAAAAATCTGATAATATACTCAGGTTAATGCGTGTACTAATGTGAAGGAGTATCCAGCTACGTATAAACTCTACAGACATTCTGCCAATAAACAGCATCAATTGGGCTGCCAACACCAAATAAATAAAATGCAAATTGCGGGTTTGTATGCCTGTATCTACCACCGATTGGGTAAGAAACGGTAGAATAAGCTGTAAGATTGAGCCAATAAAAAGCCCCAAGAAAAGTTGTAGAATAAGGCGTTTGTACTTAAAAACGTAGCCCGATAACATACTTAGGTTAATTCCCTTTGTTTGCTCGTCGGTTTCTTGATAAAACCTTTGAGTTGACTCTAAAAGTAGTGCAATGCCTGTTTTTTCGCCTTCGACTATCGTAGTTGCCCACTGGCTTTCAAACTCAACATACGAGTATTTTATAAGACCCAAGGCTGGGTCAGCTACATAAACTTGATTCTTTTTGATTTGATAAACAACAACAAAATGATTTTGTTTCCAGTGAACAATACATGGAAGTGGAGCATCTTTTTCTAATTGTTTGAAAGGTACTTTTACTGCTAACGTTTTAAAACCAATACTCTCGGCAGCCTCACTGATACCCAATAAAGATACACCTTCTTTGCCAATTTGTGTAGCCTCACGTAGTTTTTGTATAGAAAACCCTCGCCCATAATGCTTTGCTACCATGCGTAGGCAGGTAGGGCCGCAATCCATTGCATCTTGTTGTTGGAAGTGAGTGAAAGGCATTTAGGTAATTTTTGATGGTTCAGCTGAATTTAAATTCAGTCGGTATGAATAGCGTTCTCTGAACGCAACTTCGCTGATGCCGTTTTAAAAACAGCTGACACAAAGACTGATTTAAAAATCAGCCTAACTTTTACAAATATTAAGGCGAACAGGGCTATTATTAATTTAATCTTGTTCAGACAAATAGCATCTAAATTTATTTCGATAGAAAATCTTCCAATTTTGTAGCCATCCCACGCCCATAAAACCTTTTGACAATTTGTCCTTCTTTGTTTATTAGAATTAAAGATGGATAACTATCAATTTTTAAAGTTGTGGTGATTCCAGTATTTAACTTTTCAAATAGTTTTATCCCGCCAATTTTTTTTGCATTAATTATTTTTTGAGCGAGTACATAATCATTTGTATCATATTCACATGCTATACTAATCATATTTATGCTACGCGTTTTTAGGCGTTCATATACGTTTTCCATGTTTGGCATTTCTTCAAGACATGGCTTACACCAAGACCCCCAAAAGTCAATTACTGTAAAATCTTTTTGAGAAAAATAATTATTAATATTGACAGAATCCTTGTTTATTTTTTTTGCGTAGATTGGCGGGCATATATCTCCTTCTTGCCAACCTAAAGTATTGGTTCTTTTTGAAATTTTTATAACTAAATTGTCAGTAATAAAATCATAGTCAAGTACTTCAATATTAATATTATCAATTGCTATATTTTGATTAGATTTAAACCAATCATTATAGACATGTAACTGATTTTTTTTCTTTATACTAAAATCAATTCCTTTTATTTCGTATTTAGGCCAAGAACGTTGATTCGATATTGCTACTTTGTATGTTTGTTTTTCATAATTGAAAACGCCAGAATAATACCCAAAAGATGTAAAATAAATAGCTTTAATTTCTTCTTCAACTTTTTTGTAAGTGTACGATTTGTGTGCAGGAAAGACCTTAACATATTCTACTTTATTGATAGTTTTTTTATCGAAGTATTCATATTCAATTTTATAAATAGGGAATAGTTTTTTATATTCATCATCATACTTAGAATTATCGGAAATATCATACTCAATTAACATATCATCCGAAAAATCATGATTATTATTGGCATCTACTACTATAGTTTTTTTGTTGCCTACCACCCCAATAAAAACCCCTACGTAACATTTTATTTCTTTCATTGATAAAAGTGAAGTATCTACTTGATTCTCTACCAATTTATTTTTGTAAAATTCAGCATCTATTGAATTTTTTGTGCTTTCATTATACCAGAATTGGTCTCTTTGAAAATATAATTTTCCAAGCCATCGGTTTGAGATTTTGGGATAATTACGATAATCATCAAAATTATCAAAGGTTTTAAATGGAGCTGTTGTAGTATTAATTTGGTCAATTAAATTTATCTGTTTTGATAATTTGACATTAATGATTTCTTGTGAAAAAACGAAGGGTTTTATCAAAAATACCATATTTAACACCGTAATACCTCTTAGAAAGGATATTATACCTGAAAAGGTAAAAAGCTTTTTCATAGTATTTAATTTATTTTAAATTTTCTCAAAATTACTGTAATATTTTGTAGAGTTTGTATTACTTAGTCTCTCAGACAAAAATGGGACGCAGGTGCAAGCAACGCTGATATTTGTTTTTTTGAATTTTAACTTTACCCAACAAAATATCACAGTAAGATTTTTCAACTCTTATATAGAAATAGTTCGCTTTAAATTTAAAATCAAGTAAAGATAAAGATAAGAAAATGTGCTTATTTATTTTAATATAGACCCCAAGTATATTCATAACTTTTCTCACATTGAAACTAACAAACTAATATCTATAATAAACTATAGCACCTTTTAATTTTTTACTATTATTGTCCACATTGCTTTACGTCAGAAACACCTGCTATAGTCCCATCTTCGGTATGACAACCACAACTTCCAGCAACCCCCCAATTTGGATGATTGTAATCAGCAGAATAACAATCATCCCCTTCACAAGTAATTGTGGTACCATTTGCACACATTGCAGTTGCAGAACCAAGTTTTCCACCTCTTATCTTTTTCATATCTATCTTAGAAAGAATTTGAAAGTTAGATTTAATTATTTTCATATTAATTGTTTTTTTGATGAAATATTCTATTAAATATCAAATTTACTATAAGGGTTAAATAAAGACCTTCTTTCTAATTATTGCAAAATACATTCTTTGTAATCAACGACCTCACCTTCATTATCCTTACATTCACAGTAACCTTTAGACCCTGATTGTGACTTACACTCAACACCCCCTGAGCATTTAAGTGAAAAAGTTTCGTCACAAGCAGCCTCTGCTTGGGCATCTAATATACCACCGATAATCATTTTCATTTGCTCCTTTGAAAGCAAGAATTCACCGTAACTTGAAATCATTTTTTTCATTGTTCTAATAAATTAAAATGTTAAGATTTATTTATGGTTGATTTGCAAATCCGCTGTTGGTAAATACTTTAAAATACCTTTTAGGTCTGCCAAACGATATAGCTGAGGCAACTTATAACCGTCTAAATATAGAGTTGGTGTACCCTCTACTTTGGCAACTTCACAAAAGGTTTTATGCTGTTCTATTATGTTTTCAGTCTTTTCATTTCCAATTGAACCCAATTGAGTTTGCCATTTTTCAATATTCCGTTCTTCATTTTCATACCATTGATGTAAGGCAATTGCTTGTTGGTCTTTGGGTAATGAAAGGATTGTGCGTGCCACAATTCCTCGTTTGTCATCTTTATGGTTACTTGCAGAAAAAATTACTTGGCATTTCAAATTTTCGTTGGTAAATAATAATTCCTCAACAATTTTATGGGTTTTAGCACATGGTTGGCAAAATGGATTCGTTACCATTGTTAGTTTGTGTTCAGCGTTCGGATTACCAAATAGAGTCATATCTTGAGGGAAATATGGTATTTCAGCCTGATTTTGTAACAAACTTAAAAACAGATTAGGGTTATTTTTAAAACGTCTTAGGTCATTTTTTAAAGGTGATACTTGTTGGCTTTTTTGTAAAATAGGTTTTAAGAATATCCAAAATAGTACAGCCCCACTCACTGCCGATAAGATAGCTACTAATTCGCTATAATTCAGTTTTGAAAAATTCAAATTGAACTCCCAAAGAAATTGGATATTTAACAAAAATTCTACAATAAATAGCATTTGGATTGATAAACAGAGCGTACACCATTGTTTGACTACAAATGCCTGATAATAGATAGACCAAAACGTATAAAATAATGCTGTTGAACCAATTCCCCAAAGTATAAACATGGAATTAGGATTTATCAATAAGGCTACAAAACCACCTACAAAGTAGAAAAAACCAACTTCCGACCAACTCAACCACGAAGTAACTTGGGCAGCATTTGAGCTTAAAATGGCATTACAATTAGCTTTACCTCCAGCTTGACAAAGGTTATTTATAAAAGGGTTATTCTTGTCAATGATTTGCCAAAGCAATAAAGAACTAACGATAATACCCGCAAATTTTGTAAGCAAAAGGGCATTGTAATGCCAATTAGTGCTAAAATTGTAGTAAAATATACTAATAACGAGTAGCGTAGCACCAAGTAAAAGTACTGGAGTTCGCAAGTTACTGAGAATTTCTTTTTTATTATTTTCAGTAAAGTTTTTCTCACCAGAATCGGCATTAGTTTCTGCCATCAAAACTACACCATTCCATTTTTTCAAAAATTCATCTGTTTTTTCTCTCTTAAAGCCTTCTGTTGTATGAACCCATTCAATAAAATCATTTTTGATAGATTTTACTAAAACAAAAATCCCATCATTAATATAGAGATATGTCAAAAACGGAGTTTGTAATTCGCTCAACTGTTCTGGTTTTATACGGACAGTAACATTTTCAATCTTCCACTCATTAAGTGCATCACTCGTGGCCAAAAGACTTGGATAATCTGGGTGATTTTTGAGGGTTTCTTCTACTGTTTCTTCAGTTACTTTTGCACCAATAGCTTTGAGATATTGGTAAGTAGCCGCAACAGCGTTGTCTTTTTGAGAGGTAAATCTAAACATGATAAAGATTGATAATTTAGAGATTGACCATATGTTGTAAGTGGTCTAAAGTTGTGTTTTATATTTTAAAACAAAAACAAGACTATATAAACGTAAATTTTACCTATACAAAGATGGGTTTCTGGGAATAAATACTTGATTATTATAGCATTTAGGTAGTGGCATAAAATCATCAAGGAGAAAAAAAAATATCAGGCTACTACAAATTTTAACTAAGAAAAAAGGTATGGTTAAAATAAATAAAAATCATATTGCCTTTAGCCGCCTAATTCAGACAAAATAGATTGGAGACTTAATTTGAGGATTTTAAAATGTATACTTCCATTTATAGTAGATATTAGAAAAAAGGCTGGTCATGAAGATATTACCATAGAAGTTTGAAAATTACAAAGGAGATTTATTTCAAACCTCCCTTTTTCTGATTACCAATTATGAAGGAGTCTTTAAATTTTTCAAGGAGTTCGGACTTATAAACACCTCCTGCGGGTATTCTCGACAATGTTTTTAAAAATATTTCATTACCATCCAGAGCTTCTATTTCATCTAATGCTACAATATAGGATTTATGAACTCTAACAAATTTATTTAATGGTAGCTTTTCCAAAATTTCACCTATCCTGATATACGTAACTACTGCATTATCTTGACTTTTGAGATAAATACGTATATAATTTTGTAAGCCTTCCACATATTTTATATCACTATACTCAATCTTCTTGAATTTACCTCGATGTTCAGTTTTTACAAAAAGGAATTCATCTTCATTGGCTTTGATATTTGATGCCACTTTAGGAAATTCATTTAATACTTTTGTTACAGCTTTCAAAAATCTTTCATATCGAATAGGCTTCACTAAATAATCAGAAACTTGGTACTCATACCCAGAAATAGCGTACTCTGTAAATGCAGTGGTCATAATGACCGAACATTTGGGTTTTAAGATTTCTATTAATTCAAACCCTGTTATTTTTGGCATTTGTATATCTAAAAATAGTATATCTATTTCCAAAGATTTAATTTCATTTAGGGCTTGAGTTGGGTCAGTGGCTGAACCAATTAGCTGTAAAAAAGGGGTTTCATTAATATATTGAGTAAGTAGGTTAATTGCTGGTGGTTCATCATCCACTATAAAACATCTTAGCATAGAATTAATAGTAGTTAATACTTAAATTACAATAGTATCGATTATTTTTTACATCTGTTTTGAATTGAAAGTTTTCTTCTCCATAAATCATTTTAAGTCTTGCTTTTATATTACTTTGTCCAACTTCCGTAGAAGGCAAATATGATGTTTGGGGTTGGACCTTATTAACAGATTGATATAAAAATCGGTCTTCTTCTAATATGATGTTTATTTGGCAGGATTCATTACTATCGAACAGGTCTCCATATTTAAAACAGTTTTCAATCAGCGTTAGAAGTATCATAGGCGGAATTGTTTTATTTTTGCCGTTGCTTTCACCCTCAATACAAAGTGAGAGATTCATAATATCATTATATCTGTTTTTTTGTAAATCTATATAGTTCTTTATATGGTTAATTTCACCTTCAATTGGTACTAAATCTACATTATGATTTTCAATTAATGAGTATCTCATAATATCAGATAATAAAAGAATTGACTCCGATATTTTTGGGTGAATCGTTCGAATCTCTGAATAAAAAAAATTCAATGTGTTAAACAAGAAATGAGGGTTAATTTGAGCATTCAACCTTGACATCTCTGATTTTTGGCCTTCTATTTGAAGTTGTTGATTACGAATTTTTTCCTCATGAAGCTTAATCTCATTATTGTACTTATCTCTTTCTAGCAGAAAAATCACTTCTTGTTTTTTTATTGTATTTATGGCAAAATAAAATCCTGTCCCCATTCCTCCAAAAAAAAAATATACAATAAATCCATCTAAATAGGTTGTAGTGCTTTTTGAACTTAAAGCAGTTACCCCCCAACGCCATAACATTTCATTAATAATAATCCGAAGTATTGTAAAAACAGTAAAAATTAGAATGAAGCTTGATAACTTCCACCCCCCCCTCATACGTAACAAAAGGAAGAATTGTAAGTAGAAGCATACTGAAATAGCCAAAAGGTTATGTACATAAACATCAATAAATCTATCAAAAGTATTTATGTTCTTGGGTTCAATTAAATAAGCATTAAAAGCGATAAATACATAAGCATTCCAAAAAAAAACATGTACCCACCAGTTTAAGAGGATATCCTTTTCTCTTAGCTTAATGTCATTCGCAAGATTCATATCGGCAATAGTTTAGAATATATAATCTTTTTCTTTTTAGTTTTTGCAGACAACAACTTTGGTCTGTAAACATAAACAATTATGACTAATGAAAAAGACACAAACATCATTAAGATTAACTAAAACAACCGTATCATTTTTTAAATCATTATCAACAAATGGCAAAACGAGTGTTACTATTCCAACAACAGTTATGATAAACAATCGTTAATACATCTTCTTTTATGACTCAAATTTATGATAATTTCGCAAAATCAATTCAAATTGAGAATAATTTTTGCGAAGTTATTATGAATAACGCCAGTAATTTTGATTCTGTTTCAAAAGAATCTTTGACGAAGTATGATAATGAATTAGAACTTTGGCATTATACTTTGATTGGGTTTTATCTCAAAAAAAAATCGGATAAAACATTTTTAAAAAAAGTTAATGACATTATACTTCAAAAAGGTATTGAACTGTCCGAGCGGAATGCTATTCATTATTGGAATGGTGCTTCAATGTCGATTAACTATTTTTTTTCATTACCTCCAAATGAAACCATTAAGGCAATAGAAATATTAACAAAAAAAATAATTCAAAAATTTTATGCTTTCTATCAAGAAGAACCACTCAATTTAAGTATCAAAAATGGTATTGTTGGTATTACTATATGTCTTTGTTTGGCATTTGAAAGAACGGGAAATAAGCAAATATTGTCTGTTCTTGATAATGTAATTGAGTCCATAGTTAAAGTAAAAATGGATGTTTATACTAATAGCGAATTTTTGAATTTTTTTCCAGATAAATACGACCGAAACACGAATGAAATTATTATGACCAACAATTTATCATGGGATACTGGTAATCTTGCTTTGGCTCTCCTTTTTTTTAGACTGGGTAAATGTTTGGACAAAGCATATACAGATTGGGCATTAAGAATTTTATCTTTTTCTCTCATTCAAAAAAAAGAACTATTGGATAATAATGGAATTTCTATTATTTCGGGTTATACTGGAAATGCAATGATATATCATTACTTTGGGTCAATGTATAAAAATACAAAGTATTTACAAGTTGCAAGTTACTGGCTTAAAGAAGCCAATATTCTTTTCCAGAATATAAAAACAAATCAAGTCACCTCTATTATGGATGGTTATTGGGGTTTAAATCTCGTGAATTATTCAATAGAAAAAAACACCACTGATTGGTTTAATCTTTTGCTTTTACATTGATACTATTTCGCTTTGTAAGAGACCGATAACTGCGAAATAATACGTCGTAAATAATATACTCGTTTAATCGTTGATTGGAAATATGCCAGCGATTAATGCTCATATGCAAATAACTTGCTACTAAATCATCACTTTTTTTGATTCTTTCAAACCACTTTGCTTTATTCAATACAGACCGATATTTTTTAAATACCGATTTGATGGTTCTATATGAGAACAACGTATCACCCTCTCCTGATGCTATTTTATCAATTATCGTTCTTTCCGTTCGATATAAACTACTTAATTTTTCTTTGAGTGAACTATCGTTTATAAATTCATTTGCAAAGCTTTCTCTTAATTTTTCCACTAATAATAGTTTATCTTCTAATTTGTAGCCGAATAGGTCCAGCCAATTATGTACGTGATAAATACCAAGATACCATCTTGAATAGTCATCAAATGAACCTAATTTCACTAAAACTTCTGAATATATACTACTATCTATAAAAAATAGTGTTTCTGATAATTCTATGTTTTCAATACCATATCGTCCCAATTCTCTTTCATAGCTGTCATGCTGAACCTTCCAAAATGGCAGGTAGTTGTAGTGGTCCAAACGAAATCTCGAAAAATGACCAAACGAAATCTCGAAATTGTAGTTTCAAAAAACGTTACCTTTTAATTACCAAAATAATATTATTTTTTGCTGTTTTGTCATACAATAAACAAATATCAAACTTCATATACAAGACAGTGCTACAAAAAAAACTGTCTTTTTGGGACAGTCTCTTTATAATAAAAAACTAATTTTAAACTTATTCAGCAGCATACTCTGCATGAACTGTTACTTCAACACTTTTTCCAATATTGGTAGAAGGCTTTCCTTTTTCAAATGAAACACCATATTGAGCTAATGTAATATTAAATTTACTATTTACACTAATCACCCCTCCTTTTACGATAACTGTTCCTTTTTCGTCAATAGGATTTGTCTTGTCTTTGATAGTCAGTTCTCCTTTGATATTAGCGTTGTAAGTACCATCTTTATCGAAATGAATATCGCTTAAATTGGTGATTTTCCCTACTAACTTGGCTTTTGGAAACTGTTTTGTGTCAAGAAATTTATCGCTATTATAGTGTTTTTGCATAAGAGCCTTTTCAAATTCAAAACTTTGCATCGGAACTGAAAACACTACATCGCCCGTAGAAGGCTCAATCGTACTTACTGCTTTGTAATTGTTTGCTTCAATATCTTCGGCTGGCGTATGCGAGAAAAACTTGATATGAGTTTTGTTACTTACCAATTTACCTGCAAGGATAAATGATGACATTGAAATAATTGTAAGGGCAACGAATGTCAAATTGATGATTCTTTTCATTTTCTTGTTTATTTTAATTGTTTAAACTGTTTATTCTAATACTATATCACATTTTTCTACGACTACATTTTCGTACATGTCTAAATCTTTGTCGAAGGTTGCCCCTGAGCGAATAACTCCTTTGATAGTGGTAGTTTCGCCAACTTTCAATGAATTTGCTTTGGCATTTGTTTCTTTCGTGAAAGTGCAACTTACCCCTGCTTTCTCACCTTCATTTTTCAATAAAACAACTTTATTGCCTTCTAAATCTTCTTCAATTTTGGCAACATTGCCTCTTATCGAGAGAATTTTAGATTCGCCTTCGGCATCTAAATATTTTTGATTGGCTTTTGCTGCATCTGCTAAATATTCATTTACAATATCGCTCGCTTGAAAACTATAATCTGCTTTTTGAGCTACAACATCTCTATGAGGCATATTAAACATATAAAGACCTACACCAACGGCAACAGTTACCCCTACAAGAGCCAGCCATACGCCAACCTTGAAAAACTTATTCTTCATCATGATTTTATTGATTTTTATTATTAATACCGAAAAGCAGAAATTATCACCCAAGAAATTATTTTATTCTCAAAAATATTTTTTTTTCGCCCTCTTGAATAATACTAACCTGCTGACAATGGCTTAAATAGGTAATTTCAAATGGTTTTGAATAGTCGAAATTATCTTGCTGGCAAACAAAACTTCCTGTACATTCTAATTTGCCATCAGAATTAAAACGCTCGATGATGCACTCGTTTTCATTAAATTCAAAAACAAACCAAGAACCTGCTCCTTCACCCGAAAGCCATTTTGCCATTGAGGGCAAATTGATAGGTAGGCTTGGTTTAGCAAGGGTAGTTTTTAACTTTTCTGTACTCTCCATAATATACGTTTTCTAAATACTGAGTTTTTTTCTTTGGAAAAACCACTGCCTTTACGTTCCAATAAGGTGTTGGACTAACGGTTAACGGAAAAAATAATCTCAACCAATTTTGAAACGAAGGTTTACCCGCTAATGCTACACTTCTCACAAATCTTGAACAATTAGTTCCATGCCAAACAAAAGGACCATAAATAATTGGACTTTGCTCTTGAAGTTGTAGTGCTTTTTGCATGGCGTTTTCAAAGTCAATTTCACAATAAGTCGCTTTAATGCTTCCTGTGCCATGACAAGCCTCGTTATTTTCTAAAAAGTCAATAATTTTATTGAAATTGAGTATTTGATTTTCATTTATTTGTGCCTTGATGGGTATATTTAGGTCGTGGTCTGTTTCTGCATTTCTTACCCTGCCATGCCCAAATGGGGCGTGGTATCTACCAAAATCAAAATAATGGCAGGTTCCGTTACTTCCATCAATCAAAACCAATGCTGCATGACCTACTTTGTAATAATGGTCTTTGGCAAAACCCAATGTATTCATAAGACCGTCATACCATGCTCCAGCTTGCTTGCAATAGGTTTCAGGCCATGCTAATGGAATGATAAAACCTGTTTTTTTTCGATTAAGCATTGATACTGTATGTTTTTTGTTCGACTAAATCAGAATAATTAAATGTAAAATTGCTCTGTTGATAATGAATTTGAGAAATGCTCAAAGTCTGCAAACCTTCTTCTCGCTTCATAATTATATCGTTTTGTGTGCTGAGTCCATGTTTTTGAGCGTGAAAGTTTTCTATATCTTTCCAATTATTATGGGCAAGCCAATTTTCAAACTTGGCTTCTCGCTCTTCTCTAATAGTTCTGTCATAAAGCGTTGCCGACGACCAAATTTTAGGTTTTTGAATGTTAATTCTCGAAAAATATTTTTGTGTTCCGTCCCATCTCAATTCTGAAAATTTCAAGAATTGGTCAATTTCTAAAAGTAGCAAGGTAAAAGGTTCAATGTCTTCAAAAGTTTGAAACGCATTGAATATTTCAGCGTTTGGATATTTAAAATTTTCCAACAAAACTTTCCCCCGACTCATTCGATATTGGTCTTTTTTTTGATGATTTTCAAAAGCCCCATTGAGCAAACATGCCATTCTTTTTTCTGTTGGGGCAAGGGCAATCCATGTTCCACCCGATTGTAAATCTTTCGGAAATATCAAATTTTCATTATTCAATTCATATACCTGCGGAATAGCCGTTGGGCGATGGGCTTTTTCATCTCGGCTTGAAGTGAGCATAAAGCCATTTTCAAGCGGAACATAACTTACTGTACACATAAACTATTTTGGTATTGAATAGTAGAATAAGCCAAGCCAAAGTTTGGCTCAACTAAGGCTTCAAGATTTTGTTCTTTCAAACAAACTTTTATCAATGCCTGGTGATGAATGCTGTGTTCGAGGCAATAAAAAACCTCACGTTCAAACGAAGTAATCATCTTTTCTCCTTCAATGCTATCATCAGTTAATATCAATAGACGGTCTTTTTGCTCAGAATTACGCATATTATCACACAAATCATCAATAAACTCAATGGCTGAAACACGAAAATATTCGAGGTGTTTCTTCCGCTCACGTTTGCTGTAATTAATGATACCACATTCGTTGAGTGTAAATACACGCTCATAAAATTCGAGAATGTGCCTTAGGTGCTGTCCTATACTTGCACCATACAAGAAATTTGACTTAAAAGTATAGTGTTCATCTTCTAATTGTAGCAGAAGAACTTTAATATCTTGTAGGTTATCTATACATAGATTTGTCATATCTTGCGGTAGTTAAGGGTTGATTTCTCATGGTTTGAAAACTTCGGTTATTTTTTGGCTTGTTTTTAATTCAATTCCTTCAATATCAATTTGTGGAATTTTGGGCATCCAAAATGTTCCACCTTTTATATGAATATAAATTCGATTCACAATCATGTTTTTTTTGTTGAAAACAGTGAAAACTTTGAATGTACCATCGGTATCTTTTCTTAAATAAAAATTCTGTTTATTGTAAGAAACAAACTGAAAGATGGCTTCATTGGGTGTTTTCTTTAAGTACTTTAACCCATAAGAATATTTTTCTTGAATCCATGTTAGGGCTTCTTTCTTACCGTTCTCGGTATGCTTAATCCAATAAAAATTTATGGGTTCTGTTATGTCAAGCATTTGTTGTTGCTCATTAACTACATAAAAAATTTGATTTGAATCTTTACTTCTTTCTATGATGAAAGATGGATTAATGGCAAACATCACTGAAAAAAATGCTCCGATAGAATAGTTCAGTAATTGCATAATTTTAAGTTTTATTGTTAATACCCTAAAACAGAAAAAATCACCCACAAGTGAGTGATTTTTTCTACGATTTTTATTTTTGAATTAACAACACGATTTATGCTCTTGAATTGGTGGACATTTAACTGTTCCGTAGCTACAAAATACACAGCAATCGCCCTCTTTGGGCTTTAAAACTGTTTTGCAACTTTCACATTCATAGAAAAATTGGCAGGAATCGGTAGGCATAGTTTCTTCTTTCTGATACCCACAGGTTGGGCAAGTGATGATTGAATTCAAAATAATTTCCATGATTTAATCATTTAGTCAGATACTCTCTTACGCCATAGCTCGCAACTACGCCTTCACCAGTTGCGGCAGCTACTTGGGCAATAGCCCCAAAACGTACATCTCCTGCTGCAAATATGCCATCTACGTTCGTTTTATTTAATCCTTTGGTAAGAATGTGTTTGCTTTGCGATAAATTTAACAGGCTTTCATAGTTTTGTGTATTAGGTTGTAAGCCTACAAATACAAAAACACCATTTGCTTTTAGGTCAATAAAGCTTTCGTTTAGGTTATTTTTTAAAGTAGCCGACTGAAAAACGCCATTTTCATCCGCATTAAATGCCGTAACTGAATGATTAAGATAAGTCTGAATGTTGGAAAAAGAAGACAGTTTTTCGATATAAGTTTCAGTAGCTGAAAAACTTTCACCTCGATGCACAATACTTACTTTTTTACAAAAACTTGCCAAAAACATTCCTTCTTCTAAGGCACTATTACCACCGCCTACAACTATTACTTCTTTATCACGATAAAAAGCACCATCGCAAGTTGCACAAAAATGTACACCAGCCCCAATAAGTTCTGCTTCACCGTCTACACCTAATGTACGGTAGGTGCTACCCGTGGCAATTACTACGGATTTACCTTTGAAGGAGCCGTTATAAGTGTGAATTTTAAAGAAATCATCTGTTTTTTCAATAGAAGTAACATCTTCTCCTGTCTCGATTTTCGTACCTAAAGTAATGGCTTGCTCCGCCATTCTATCCATCAATTCCGGGCCAGATACTTCTTTAAAACCTGGATAGTTCTCTATCTTTTTGGTAATAAAGGCATTACCACCTATATTCTTTTTTTCTAATATGAGGGTATCGAATTTATCTCTTTGGGCATAAATTGCAGTGGTCAATCCTGCCGCTCCGCCTCCTATTATCACCACGTCGTAGATGCGTTGGTCGGCTGCTTTATCCAATTCCAAAACTTCTGTTAAAACAGCATTCGATGGGTTGGAATAGGGTGTTTCATTGATAAGAATAGTTGGAATAATGCGTTTACCCTTGTTTATGCTCATCACAAATTCGGCAGCCTGTGGTGTAGTATCTACATCGACAAACTTGAAATTGATTTGATTATCTTGCAAAAAACGCTTGGCTCTTCTGCAATCAGGACACCAATCTGCTCCGAAAAGTACAGTTGTCCCCTGTTTGTTAATCCCCAAAACTTTTGAAAGTTGATGATTTTGAGGGTTAGAGTAGGGTTGGTCGTTGATAATTAAGGTTGGAATAATTCTTTTTCCTTTGTTAATGCCTTCTACAATAGCCGATGCTTCTGGGCTAACGTCCACATTGATGTATTCAAATTTTATTTGATTTTTTTCTAAGAAATCTTTGGTACGGCGGCAGTCTGGACACCACGCTGCCCCGTACATGGTTATTTTGTCTTGAAACATATTATTTTCCGATGATTGATTTTCCTAAGTCTATGAAGTCAGATGGTGGTCGAAAACCTGCTGAATGATTAATGAGTTTTCCGTTAGAATCAACGAATAACAATGATGGATAGGCTCTTACACCGTATAATCGTGCAACGGCAGGACCTTCGCCACTTTCTCCATCAAGGGCAACATTGATAAAATTTTCATTGTAGAATGAACCTACTTTTTTATTAGAAAAAGTAAGTCGTTTGAGCATCTTACAAGGACCACACCAAGTAGCATACACATCTAAGAAAATAACTTTATTTTCTTTTTTTGCTAATTCAAGGGCTTCTTCCCAAGTGCCTTGATGAAAATGTATTCCTTCTTTCGTGTTTTCTTTGAAGTTTACATTTGAAAAATTTGTATAAGCAAAGAGGGCTGAAATGCCCATAGCAATCAGAATTACGGTTTTCATTTGATGTTTGTTTAAATTATTGTTTTATAAATTTCAAAAATTGTTGTTGTCTGATTTTATACGCATGAAACGAAAAACTAATTTTTACACCAATGGCTATCAAAAAAATAGTAATTGCACCAAAAATTAATATTTTAGAGTCGCTACTTTTGAGCTGAAACAAGGCTGTTATTAAAGCATTAAAGACTAACATTGCCAATGAGATATACATCAATATGATGGCTAAACTCAGGCGTTTTAGTTGTTTGATTTTTAATGGTAAAATGTCAATAAATACTTCTTTATTCTGCAATAAGCGTATATTTATCTCATCGGTAAGCCCCAATGCCATTCTGTTGGTACTGGTAAGTATCACGGCTATACTCGGAATTAGCGATAAATTGATTTGCCAGTTTTCCATGTTATTTTATTTTCTGCATTTTGTTTTGAGTAGTGGACTTAAACCACAAGTAGTTGTATAATAAGTAATGATTGCCAACGGAAATGCAACTAAAATCCATCCGCTCAAGCCGCACAACAACTCAAATGAAAGTTTCTCAATTGTTGTAAAAAAGCCTGTTTCAAATGATTCTTGAATATCTTTTATGTTTAGCAGTGAATGTTTTACGCCGAATACATATTCTCCAACATGAATAAAAGGTAGAAAAAGCATTATTTGCAAAGGCGTAGCTATGTAGCTAACTGCAAGCATCAGTGGTAAATTCAGTTTAAATTTGACAGAGATTGTTGTCAGAGCAATGGTAGTTAGCCCGTAAAAAGGGATAATAGTCATCAAAATACTAATTACCACACTTTTTATAATTTCGAGGGTACTCAAACCCTGTCTAAAATAAGTAAGTAGTTTATGTTTGAGAGTATCCCAATATTTAATGTTCGCTACCATAATTGAAATGATTATAAATGATTTAGAATTTCGGACACCCCCGACCTATTTATGTAATTCGGATTAAAATGCCTCCATTTGATAGTAAAATCTTCGTTAATGATATATGTGGCAGGTACTGGGAGTTGCTCCGAATCATCAGAATGGCTTTGTTTTAGCTTCGCACCCAAAACAGTATTATAGATAAAACGCTGGGTATTATTTGGCAAAAAAAGCCCGTCGAATGTTTTAGCTATTGCATAGTCTTTGTCATATAAAATAGTAAACTCAGCTCCTGTTTTTTCAATAGTTTGCTTGATAAACTCTGATTTTTCGGGAGAAATCACCACCACACTCGCCCCTTTTTCATAAATTTTGGGAAGACCTTTCTGTATTTTTACCAAATGTTTATTACAAAACGGACACCATTGTCCACGGATAAATATTAATACTACTTTCCCCTTCTTTAAAGCGTTAGAGAATGTATATGGGTTATCAAAAATATCTGTTGCCGAAAAATCATCAATTTTTGTATCAACGTCTAATCCTCGAACTTCGCTTAGAGTTTTCATTGTATTCAGGATATCTGTTTTTACATTAATACCTAAACACAAAAAAAATCACCCACCAAACGGTGAGTGATTTGAAAAAGATTTCTTTTATTTGAATTACCAGCCAATATATTGGGGTGGTTTTATATTATTTAGGCGAAGATATACAGCTAATTGTCCACGATGATGAGTTAGGTGGTCATGAATAAGCCAAACTATTTGACGTTTAGAAACAGGTTTGCCAAAAAGTTCTACCTGCGTGTTTAGGTCTGTTTCATTGAGGTTTTGAAATGCTTCCTGAACAAAATCAAAAGATTGATTGAGTAAATCGAGTATTTCTTTTTTACTTTTTCCCGTAAAACTTTCTTTTGTAATTGAAGGTTTTGTTTTCGTTAAATGTGAAGATGAAAGCCACAACATATTGCCCGAAATATGAGTAATCTGCTCCGAAAAAGTCATTTCTTCATTCATTGGTCGAAATCCGAACTTATCTTCGGGCATCGCCTCAATCGTTTTTAGGGTATAGTCTTTTGCATTTGCCCATTTCTGAGCAATTTCTTTAATTATTGTGTCGGTTTGTGCGTTGGCAGACAAAATTGAACCCATCACTAAAATACACAGAATTATAAATTTATTCATTTTTTTGTTCTTTTACTTTTCTAATTTGCTCTATGCATTTATGTTTTTGATTTTGAGCATTGTGCTTGGTGCTATAACCGTATTGCTGCTGAATTTCTTCGATTGATTTATTCTTGAAAAACATATCGTGTAATAACCGATTACAATGGTCAGTTATTTTAGTCATATAGTATTGAAGCTTATCCATATAAGTTTTTTCTTGCTCAATAGATACAGTAATCTCTTCAAAAAAGGATTGATGATGATTATCAGAAATCTCAATTATTTGTACAGCATCACGTATTTTCTTTAACCATAAATGTTTGGCAATAGCCATAATGTAGGTTTTCATAGAGGCAGTTAATACGAAATCATCATTGCGAAGTTTTTCGAGCAATATAAGCATTGTATCCTGAAATACATCTTGAGCATCTACTTCCGAACCATTGTTATTCAAAATAAAGCGTTTTACAACTGCAAAATATTCTCGATATAACTCACCAAAGGCGAAGTTATTTTCTGTTTTTAAATCAGAAATGATATTATTTTTAGTCATTATTAGTGACAGGGTTTAAAAATTTTCAACCGTCTTATTTTTCAGCAACCAATTAAACAAGTTGGATTCTGAAGAATTATATCTCTTAGCAATAAATTTCTTAGTCGAACCGTTGGCAAGCAAAGCTTCTATTTCTACTTTGTATTTATCTAATTTACTTTTACCTGCTCCTTTTGGTCTACCAAGTTTCACGCCATTAGCTTTTTTTGTTTGAAGAGCTTCTTTGGTTCTTTTAGAAATTAAATCTCTTTCTATTTCAGCCGCCATTGAAAATACCATTGCCATTACTTTACTTTGAATAGATTCGTCTAATTGCCAATTCCCTTTAACAGTATAAATCTTAATTCCTTTCTGAGTGGCTATCGAAATAATTTCCATGCACTCCAGCATACTACGCCCTAATCGAGAAAACTCACTTAACAAAATTGTATCTCCAAAAGTAAGTTGTTCAATAATATATCCGATTTTTCTTTGTTTCCAATGAATTCTACCAGAAGCCTTTTCTTCTATAAATTCGACTTTACCCAAATTCTTATCATTGGCTAAATGTAAAAGTTCAGCTTTGTTTTTCTCAAGGTCTTGGTCAACGGTTGAAACCCTTAGATAAGCAATGTTTTTAGACATAATTGTAGATATTCGATAAAAATATAGTTGCCTTATTTATTTTATATGAAATTATTTTGTAATATTAATAAATTTTATCTAATTATTCAAGTGGTATAAATGAACGTTTTAATTGATGAAGCCCAAGACTGCCATAGATTAGAAAAAGAAATTATTATTTCGATATTCGGGAGTGCAAATATTGTTGTTGCAAATGGAGGAAAAGAACAATTAATTCGACATGTTGAATTATGTAATTGGGAAGTATTTAAAGCGAAAAAATTGAATGTAAAGAAACATTCTACAAGGACAAAGTCGTATCGAATAAAAAAGACAGTTGTTGATTTTTGTAATTTTGTAGCAAAAAAATTTCAAATAGATTTAAATTTAGAACCTTTCGACTCGGAAGATGAAGGAGAATTATTAATTGACTTTCGACAAACTCATAGCGAAAGTGAAATAACAGAAATTTTCAACTTTCTTAATTTAAAAGGCAAAGTAAATGGTTGTACACCATATGAATCTCTTTTGGTTTTACTTGAATCAAATACTCAACGGTTAGGTAATGGAGTAAGTACAGAGCCAAGTATTGAAAGTGCAATTATTAATGAATATGGAAACATAGAAGATTCAAAACATAAAAAAAGAGGAACATGGAAGCATTTAGATGAGTTAGAAAAACATGACTTTATGTTTTGGGATGGTACTGTTGAGGACAAATCTCAATTAATTGTTCCAAGTCCTAATGAATCAAGAGTGATTTATTATGAATCGTGTAGAGGTTTGGAAGCATGGTCGGTTGCCTGTTTTGCTATTGACAAATTTTTCAATCAGAAAAGAGAAGACCCCGATGCAGAAAAATTCTTAATTGAAGATATGTTTTTAAATCAAAATAACGAACAACGAAAAAGTATGTATGCAGCGACTTGGGTATTGATGGCACTGACAAGAGTTATTGACACTCAATACATTCAAATCAACGATATTAATTCAGAATTCGGGAAAGTAGTAAACGAATATTTACAACAAGGAAATAAAAATGTAAGACAAATGGGCAAAATAATTGACATTGAACTAATGTAACTTTAACATATTCTTAGGTTTTTAGGCTCAGGAAACAGGACAAACACGAAGTTTTCAAACCTAAATTCTCAGTAAAATTCCTAACGCATACTCATTTTCGACACTCGATTAGCGTGGTATCCACTCAAATTTCACCCCGACAAATATTTTTTTTTGCATTTCAATTTCTTTTTTTAGACCTTGGTATGCAGATTAGGCTTGGGACATTTTATAGGCGGGTAATGGTAGGTGTGCAAGTTTGGTTTTCAACAGCATATTTTGTAGGATTGGGTTGGTCTGTGCCTCAAATTGTCCTGTGGACAATTTATTAGCGTGGTTCGCCAAGTCCAAAAAGTCCAACTTACGCATTATGTAAAAGTTCATAATTAAAAACCTTATAATCAACATCTTATCAGAATCATCACAATGCTTTTGGTTGGAATGAGAACAAAAAAATGTTAAAAAGAATTATCCACTAAATTTAAATTTTGACAAGATACTATGATAGAAAAAATAGAAATAAGTAATTTTAAAAACATTGCAAATCTATCACTTGTACTTGACAACATCAATGTCTTGGTTGGTTCAAACAATTCAGGTAAGAGTAGTATCCTTCAAGCTATCCAGTTTGCTATTTCTGTTGCACAAACAACGAATTTTGAGAATACAAGATGGAATAACCAAACCAAAAAACTTCCGACATCACTTACACCAGAACAATTAATTTATGCTCCATTTCGTGATGTTTACTCCTTAGCTTTTGGGGGCAAACTAAAGACAGAACTTAAATCAGCAATTCAAATAGAATTTACAGAGAAAGATAGTTCAAATGCTACTAAAGTATTAATAAGAAAAGGGAAAAACAAAAATATTGCAACAGAAATTCACAATAAACCACTTGGAGAGTTATTACGAAAAATTGAAGAGCCATTTTCTATTTATGTACCAGGACTTGCCGGAATTCCATCTTTTGAAGAATTAAAAAGTCCTGGAATTGTTAGAAGAGCTGCTGCACGAGGAGATGCGAATAATGTATTTCGGAACATAATTTGGTTATTAAATACAAATAAAAAAAATTGGGATTTATTCATTGCTGATATAAAAGATATATTTCCTGAAGTAGAGATAATTATCTCTTTCAATGCGGAAAGAGATGAGCATTTGAATATATATATAAAATATGATGATAAAATATTACCTATAGATGCTGCTGGAACAGGTTTTCTGCAAATAATTCAGATTCTCTCATACATCAATATTTATAAACCTAAAATACTACTTCTTGATGAGCCTGATGCTCACTTACACCCCAATAATCAGAGAAAACTTGCAAAAAAGCTCTTTGAATTATCTATTGATAGAGAATTTCAAATTATTATTAGTACACATTCGAGACATTTTCTTTACGAACTCGAACCTATATCAAAGATTAATTGGATTAATTCAGGAAAATTAGTCAACGAGGATATAAGTATAATTAATGTTTTAATGGATATTGGAGCATTAGATAAGGGAGATTTAGTAAAAAATGGTAAAATTAAACTCATATTGTTAACAGAAGATGAGAATAAAACACCTATACAAACAGTCGTCCAATCATCGAATATACCATTAGACGAAATAGAAATTTGGTCATATAAAGGTTGCTCTGATGTTAAAACTGCAAATGTTTTATCTGCATACATACTTAAAAATGCCCCTAAAGTCAAAATTGCAATCCACCGTGACCGAGACTACTCAGAGGCACATGAAATACAGGAAATAGTTGAAAGCTATAGCAGTAATATTATGTATCATTATATAACTGAAGGTACTGATATTGAGTCACAATTATTAGAACCCAAACACATAAATTTTTTATATCCTGAAATTTCAATCGAACGAGCAGAGGAAATAATAAACGAATCTATTGAAGATACTTTCTCGAAAACGAGAAGCAAATTTGTTAATAGTCTCTCAGACAAATCTTTAAAAAGCAAAAATGGACACCAAGCTGGTTACAATGTAGAGTTTGCAGAAAAATCATTAAAGGAAAATCCAAAAAGATACTGTCATGGGAAAACAGTTTTAGGGTCTCTAAAAACAAAACTCCAAAAAGAATTTAAGAAAAATATTAATTTATTCAAGCCGAGTGAGTTTATAAAATCATCTGTTTTCGATGGAATTAGAGCAGATTTATGGAATTAATAAATGTATGTAGCTGAAATAGGTCTTTTTTATCAAACGCATAGTCACTTTCGACGTTTCCAATGCGTGGAATTTGCTCAAATTTCACTCCGAAAAATAAATTCTTTTGCTTTTCAACTTCTTTTTTCAGAACTTAGTATGCAGATTTGGTGAGCCACATTTAGGCAGAGCAGATTCTTCGCTTTTCAGTTCTTAGCACCCACCATTTTTGGCGACAGTTTATCAGCGTTGGCACTCAAAGTTGGTTTCTCTCCAACAATCTTAAAGATAGACGAAAGCCCCTATAATAAAGCCCGATGTACTCGAAGGTATATCGGGCTTTTGTCTATCTTGTGTTGGCCGACAACGGGGCATGCCAAGCAATTTATTAGGGCAAAAAGTAGATGTGTTTATTCTCCCCTTTCAACTATTTTTGGCTTAAACCATGGCTTTCTTTGGTGTTTTGATGCAATTGAGCAATAAATACCCCTACCCAAACCTTGGGATTAATTTTTGCCAAATGTCGTTTGATTGATGTCGCCTCTTTTCAATCAATCTTTACACCGGTGAAGCCTTGTTTCTCACTTGGAATGATGCTTGTATTGGCTCGCAACGAAGACTATAAATCACGGCTATCGAGACCATTCTTCCTTCGCCACAACATGGACACTTTCCAAGGCCTGTCCCATATTTTTCCTGCATAAACTGCTCAACAGTTAGCTTGGGTATAGGCTTCCGCTCCGATAATTGCAGGCTCGCAAGTATCTGTTTGAGCCGTTCTTGCTTACCTCGGTTGCGTAAATATCCATAATGTCTAATCTTAACAAAATACCTCGGAAGGATATGCTGCTCAAAACGCCGCAGGAATTCTTCATGACTCAAGGTCATTTGTTTGACTTTACTCCCATCGGCGTAGTCTTTGTAGTGAAAACTCACCGTCGTTTGCCCTACCTCGGTGATGCGACTACTACTGATGGCGATTCGGTGAGTGTATCTACCTAAGTATTCTAAAACGCCCATCGCTCCACCAAAGGGACGTTTGGCATACACATTCCACGCTTTCTGACCAATCTGACTTAATAAGTCTTCAAAATTAAGCTTATCAAGTCGTAGTTTGGGCCGTAGTTTTCGCAAACCTTTCATCAAAATGCCCTTGAAGACTATCTTCATTGCTCCCACTGGAAACAGAAACTTCCCTCTGACTCGCTTACTATTTTGCCATTGATTTCCGTCAAATCCTCCCCCACTGACAATGCAGTGAACATGCGGATGAAACGACAAATTCTGGCCCCACGTGTGCAATACCGACGTTATACCAATTTCAGCTCCCAGATATTTGGGGTCTTTACCAAACTGTATGAGCGTCTGAGAGGATGACTCCAGTAACAAATTATACAGTAACGTACGATTGCCCATCACCAAACCAGTCAATTCATGGGGTAGTGTAAAGACCACATGATAGTATGTCGTTGGCAATAATTCTGCTCGACGTTGGCCGACCCATTGCTCTCGACCGAAGTGTCCACAAAACAAACAATGCCGATTCCCACAGCCATGAAACTGCATCTGCTGATGCCCACAATCGCTACACTGACTCAGATGATAGCCATTGGCAAGGGTGCGGCAAGTGCTCAGTTGACCAAAAACACGCTTGGAGTATGGATTAAAGCTTAAGTTCTGAGCTTTTATAAAAATCCCCTGTAAACTTTCTTGCTTACTCATCAGAGGAAACTATCTACAGGATTGATGATATTGCGACGTTTGCTCTCTTGCAGATGTAAATACACCATCGTCGTGGAGATGTGAGAATGACCCAACAACTGTTGAATCGTGTGGACGTCGGTGCCCGCATCCAGCAGGTGGGTAGCAAAACTATGACGCAAAGTATGACATGACAATCGACGCTCGGGACTCAACAAGCCCGCTCGACCCATAGCACTGGCTACATGAAACTGAATCGTTCGAGCCTTCATGGGCTTGCCTAACAGTCTTCCCTCAAAAAGGTAAACTTTGGGGCGATACGCTCGCCAATATTCTTCTAATAAACTCAGTAACTTCTCTGAAAGTAAGGTGTAGCGTTCTTTATTACCCTTGCCATGGGCTACTCGAAGCCGTAAATTGGGTCTATCAAGGTCGCTCAATTTCAGGTGTTGTAATTCACTCAGGCGAACGCCCGTTCCATAAAAAACTGATACAATGGCCTTGTGTTGCAAGATTTCACAACAATTTAAAACCATTCCCACCTCTTGCTGACTGAGTATATTGGGGTACACTTGTCGTTTGAGCGGATAAAACGAGCGAGCTCGGATGGCTGGTAGTTGAAGAATGTGTTGAAAAAAGCAGCTCATTGCCTGGGCGGCGGTATGACATTTGCCCCACGAGGCATTGAATTGCTCTTGGATGTAAGTCAGGTAATTAATGATATCGGTCTGAACCAGACTATAGGCCGAGCGGTCGGAATAATGACTCAGCAAATAACGAATCTCATAGCTGTAATTATTGACCGTACGTGGGGAATAGCGTTTTGCTCTGAGGTAATTTTCTAATTCTCGCAAAAGTTTCTCCGACTCAGCACTCAACTTTACAGAGACATAAAAACTGTTTTTTTGTTAACATCATGAATATTGTTTTAATGAGTCAACAAGTTATCTATTTTTTTACTATTTTTACAATATCCCTTCAACGTAGTTGTTGGTTCAACACGAAGCATTATGTAAAGGCTTGATAATTAGAAAATTAACTCTAAAACCACTCCAAAAACCATCATAATGCTGGTCGTTGGAAGCGTAAACAAAATAACATTGCTTGACAAATATTTTACACCCCAATATCTTGAATTTGTACTTGAATAACCAGTTACAAGTATTCAAGCCAAATTAGACAAATTATTTAGTCGAAATATTGTTGAAGAGCTATCTGATTCAAATTTAAACCTTTCGGGAAATTTCACAAATTCAGAAAAAACCTCTTTTAAAATAATTCGTACTATTGGACCTTATATGAGTGGTGCAGCACCCAAATACTATTGTGAAATATCTGAACTTGGAAAAGAAAACACTAAAATAACAGTGATTGATGAAACAAGAGCGACCACAATATTTGGATTAATTATAGTGTCTACAATTTCTTTCCCAATTCTTATTTGCTTTACGTATTTTAAAATCATCACATTTCCACAATTTATCAGCTTTATTATCGCACTTATAGCATTCTTTTTGCTTTGCTTTAAGTTTTCAAAATCGTTTTATACAAATGGGCTGTTAAAGGACTTTGAAAAAATACTGAGAATAATATAATTGAAAAATCATTTCGTATGCATTTAAAATAGTTTGACAGTTTTTATAGGCACTTGCAACAGGACAAAAGCGAAGCTCAAAGTGTGAGTTCTCAGCAAAATTTCAAACACAGAGGCTCGTCCGACACTTTAAATGCGTGGTATTTACTCAAATTTCACTCCGAACAATAAATTCTGTTGCTTTTCATTTTCTTTTTTCAGAAATTGGTATGCAGATTTGATGAGCGACTTTCGATTAGAGCAGTTTCTACGTTTTTTTCCACCTTGGCACTTTTAGTTTTTGGTGGACATTCGATTGGCTAAGCTTTCAAGTTATGTGAGTCCCAACGCTGCAAATAAGCAAAAGTTATTAATTTTAAACCTAAATACCCAGCTTCTCGCCCATCATCTCATTTGCGAAAGTTGGAAAAAAAGCGTATTCTAAAATAATTCCTACAAATTTTAACCTTAATCTCAGAAACATTTTTAAACTATGAAAAGGAAATACTTGATTCTGCTAATTTTTTCACAACTTAATATTTTCGCCCAAGACAAAGTTTTAATAACGAAATTCCCTCAAATAATTTCCATAAAAGCTGATTCTTTTCAGCTATTTTATCCTACATGGAAAAAATCATTAACCTTTAAAAATGTTAACAGAGACACAATTGATATGGGTAATGATGCTATTAAAAATGCCTTTTATTTACTCATTTATGACAACGACACTTTGAAAATCAAATATGAAAATTTTCCTTTTGGGCAAAAAACATTTATCCCAATAGAAATGGGAGGCAAAAGATTTATTCAACGATTAAGAATTAATCAAACATCTGCCTTTTTCTCAAAGGAGTATATTACGAAAAATGATAAGAAAGTAAATTTTGAAATCCCCGAAGTATTTGAATTAGCAAATATCATTTGGTCACTTTCACCCAAAGGTCAATCAGCTAAAAATCTGAATAAAAACTCAAAATACTACTCAAAAGTATATAACTATTTCAAGCCTTATCTAAATCACCAATTATTTAAAGATTTAGATTCAAGCGTAAAGAACTATTACGATGCTTATTATGATTTTAGAGAAAATAGTTTAGGTTTTTCATTTAACAAGCAAAAAATTATTCGGGAAGAACCTTATTTTTATGTTATCGGTTCCGACTGGGTGAATTTCAACAGTTTGTTTCAAAAACTAATCCCCCAAATTGAAGATTTTGCAAAAACCTCAAATTTTCGAGGTTTTTACAAAGCAAATCTACCCTATTATGAAGAATCTATCGAGAAACAGAAGGTATTAATGCCAGTTCAGAAAATGTGGGATTGGTTAGAAAATAATTTCGATAATAAATATAATACTTACAAAGTTGTATATTCACCACTCATTGATGCAACTCATAGTACACAAAACTTTAACACTTTTCTGGAGGGCGGGAAAGGTAGATTCCAAGAAACAGTCATGTTTGTTTGCGGACCTGAGATTTTCGAAAATAGTAAAACCACAAATTTAAAAGAGCAAGAAGGCTTAGCATCAGGCATAGTTTTTACCGAAATTGACCATAATTATGTAAATCAACTATCATACAAGTATCAAAAACAAATTAACAATATTTTTGATAAAAGAGATATTTGGACAGGTACAAATGGCGACACTGATAGATATGGAAATCCATCTTCTATTTTCAATGAGTACATGACTCATGCGGTCTTTTGTATTTATGTCAAAGAAAATTATGACGAACAGCTGGCAAACAAAATCATTGAAAGTAGAGTAAATTTAATGGTTGAACATCGAAAATACATTAAATTCAAGGAATTTAATGACAAATTACTGAGTTTAAGTGGTGGGCGAAAAGCCAAAGATTTGTACCCAGATATTTTAAATTGGGCAAGTACAGTAAAATAATGTTTGCTGATAAAAAACTGATAGTTTTTAGTTAATGACTGTCGGACTACTTACCTAATTTTAAAGTACTAATATTTTATTGGTCAAATAAGCTTAAGAATTAGTCGATATTTTAAGGTTTTCAAAGAATAAATAACCTCAATTAAACTATAAAATATGGCTTAGGTATTTACCCCGACAGTCATTTTTTAGTTTAATCTGATGAGCAAAAACTATAAAGCTTTCATTTTTTCAAACGCATATTTCTCGGCTGACAGGACAATTCTTTCCTACTCAATGTAGGGGTTTCTGCTTGCAAAGTGGGTCTTCGACAATTTCAATGCGTGGTATTAACTCAAATTCGTTCCGACAAAATAAATTTACTTGCTTTTCAATTTCTTTTTTCAGAACTTGGCACTTAGATTTGGTTGGGGACAATAAATCTGAGCAATTTCTACGATTTTTTCCACCTTGGCACTTTTAGTTGTTGGTGGACATTCGATTAGCGAAGTGTTCAAGTTGTGTGAGTCCCAACGCTGCAAATAAGGAAAAGTTTTTAATTTTAAACCAAAATACCCAGCTCCTCGCCTATCATCTCATTTGCGAAAGTTGGAAGCGAGAACATAATAAATTAAAATGACTGTCGGACTACTTACCTAATTTTAAAGTACTAATATTTTATTGGTCAAATAAGCTTAAGAATTAGTCGATATTTTAAGGTTTTCAAAGAATAAATAACCTCAATTAAACTATAAAATATGGCTTAGGTATTTACCCCGACAGTCATTTAAATTAAAAATGAAGAAAATCTACATTATTTTACTACTCTCCCTGATAGTTTTTAAATCAAATGCTCAATTAAAAAAGGGTGATTTATTATTATCAACAGGACTAACAGTCACAAATTTAACAACATCCCCATTCCCATCAAAAACATTCAAATTACAGCCTATTCAAGTATTGAAATTAGTAACTGATAAAATAGGAGTTGGTCTATCAATGGGCTATTTCTATGATAAAATAGGAATCGTAACAACTAAAGAATTTTCAACAAATATTAATTTAAGAACATTTATAAAAAGCAATTCTGTTATAAAACCTTACGGACAAATCTCTGGAGGTTTAGGACGTATAAATTCTTCATATAATCTTAAAGATTACCAAATTGACCCCTTAGACCCAATGTTTTCCCAAAATCACGAATCTAAAGGGCATTCATTTAATTTTTCCCCAACATTGGGTACATTAATTTTTATATCTAAAAGATTTGGTGCTGACCTGAATTACCAATATTCCATTAACAACCTAAACTTTACGAAATCAAATATGGGTTCAACTAAATCAAAATTGAAAGAGTCAAGGATAAATCTTTCATTATTCTTCTCATTTAAGAAAAAATAACAACAATTTCTTATTTCACTCATATGCTCGGGCAACAATCAGAATCCGCTGGTTTTTCAATTTTTCAATCGCATATTTCTCGTGAGACAGAACAGCCTTTTGGTAGTTTTTTTGAGTTTTCTGCTCCCAAAGTTGGCTCCCAACAATTTCTCTGCGTGGCATTCGCTCAACTCCGTTCCGACAAATAAACCATTTGCTTTTCAATTCCTTTTTTCAGAACTTGGTGTGCAGATTTGGTAAGCGACATTTAATTTGAGCAATTCCATTGTGGCAAATTCTACGATTTTTACCATCTTGTCACTTTTGTTTTTGGTGGACATTCGATTGGTGAAGCTTTCAAATTGTGTGAGTCCCAACGCTGCAAATAAGTAAAAGTTATTAATTATAAACCTAAATACCCAACTCCTCGCCTATCATCTCATTTGCGAAAGTTGGAAAAATATCTTCTTAAAAACTCTTTTTATGTCTAATCAAAAAATTCAAATTAGTATAAAACCTGATGAAAATGGCTTTATTGGTAGAGAATGTCTTGTGTGTAAAAGATATTTTAAATTAAAACAAGGAACAGGACTTCCAACTAATCACTGTCACTGTCCATACTGCGATTATGAAGGTGACCAAGATACATTTTGGACTTCAGACCAAATTGAATATGCAAAAAGTATTGCGACTAAAATTGCATACGAACAGTTTATAGAACCAGCATTTGAAAAGTTAAAAAAATCATTTGAGCAATTAGAGGAATCTACAAAAAACAGTTTTATCAAAATTGAGGTAAAAACATCAAGAGATAAGCCTTTTTTTCCTATTAAATATTATAGTGAATCAGAGCTTGAAACAAATATAATATGTGATAGTTGTAAACTTGAGTTTGCCATTTATGGGGTGTTTTCGAGATGTCCAGATTGCGAACATCTAAATGCGTTTTCAATTTTCAAAAAATCAATAGAAGTTTGTAACAAACAATTTCAACTATTTAGTGTATATAAAAATGATGATGAAATTACAACAACAAATTTGAAATTTATTCTCGGTAATGCTATTTCATCATTTGATGCACTTGGTAAAGAACTAAGAAAAAAAATCAAAGAAAAATTTCCTGAAAAACCTAGGAATTTATTCCAAAATATAGATGAACTCGAAAAAGTTATGCTAAATAGTTTTTCAGTAGATTTAAGGAATGAAATTTCTGATTTTGCATTTTTAAAACAAATGTTTCAAGTCAGGCACATATTTGAACATAATATGGGAGTTATTGATTCTGATTTTGTAAAGAAAGTCCCCTCATATGAAAATTTATTAAATCGTAAATACAAATTAACAATTATTGAGGTTGAACGATTTTTATTAATCATAAATGAATTAGGAGATTTAATTGAAAGTCAAATTAAGAAAATTTATACTTAACGTATGCTGCTAAAATAGTTTGACAGTTTTTGTAATTGTCCCCCTAAAAAGACACTTTGAGATTCAAGTAAAACCCAAAAATTAGAGATTTCGACTAATTATTTTTCAATCTTGAGTTTGAATGTGTCAAACTACATTTTCACCTCAAAAACATTATACGAACTAATTAGAATCATGGCTCCTTGGGTCTGCCTTCACATCAACTTTTTGCATAGAATGAACCTCTAATGATGGAAAGCCAAATTCTTCTACCACTTTACCGTTAAGGCAATATACACCTCGTCCCCGAAATGGATATTTTTCGAGTGATGGTGGAAAATGAGTGGTGTCGAAAAATTCACCCTGTTTATCTAAAAAATATCCGAACCCCATCAATTTATGATTTTTGGTTCGGACTGGTTTCCATGTAACCAAATACCCATAAATTCTGATATTTCGACCGACTAGACTAATTAGATTTTGTGCATTGGTTGATTCTTCACTTTTTGTTTCAACCAATTCAAAAGGACTTGAAATCGAAAAACCCATTAATTCAATTTGGTCATAAGCATCCTCTAGAGGATGATATGCCAGTGCAGGTAAATGATGAGTTTGTGGTTCGGGCAAACCAAACAACATTTGTTTGTAGTGGCATGGCTGAAATCTGCTATTGTATCTAAAGTGAGCTTCCCACAACAATTCTTTTTTGGGTATACCAAAATTTCTAAATGCTCCAACACGAATAAGTATAATGAGTTGTTCCAAACCAATACTTATTCTACTGACAAAATTTGAAAAGGAAGTGTAGTTCCCTAAATGCCTTTCTTGCAATAAACTGTCAATAAGTTTATTTTCAAGCGATTTAATATGTATCCAGCCCAGCCAAATAATATTTCCTTCAATTCTTGTAAGATAATCGCTTTCATTGATTTCGGGGGCTTCAATAATTGCTCCATATCTTCTCGCTTCGTGTATGTAAAATTCCGTTGAGTAAAATCCACCAAAATTATTGATAACTGCCACCATAAATTCCAAAGGAAAATAGGTTTTCAAATACAAACTTTGGTAGCTTTCAACAGCAAAACTAGCAGAATGTGCTTTGCTGAAACTATACCCAGAAAAACTTTCAATCTGACGCCAAACTTCTTTGGCCAGTTCTTCTGAGTAACCCAATTCTTTGCAGTTATTAAACCATTTATCGGTTATTCGTTGAAACTCAATTCTTGACCGAAACTTCCCTGACATGGCTCTTCTCAAAATATCCGCTTCAGCCAGAGTAAGATTTGCAAAGCCATGAGCCACCTTCAAAACATCTTCCTGATACACCATTACGCCAAAAGTGTCTGATAATAATTCCTGCATTTTCGGGTGTAAATAACTCACTTGGTGTGGGTTATGATAACGGACTATGTATTCTTTCATCATCCCACTTGAAGAAACACCTGGACGAATAATCGAGCTGGCAGCTACCAAAGTAATGTAATTATCGCAGCGAAGTTTCCAAATCAGCGAACGCATGGCGGGTGATTCCACATAAAAACATCCCATTGTTTCGTGGTTTTGCAGTTGCCTTCTGATATTTTCATCATCCTTAAATTTCTGAATGGCATGAATATCAATATCAACCCCTCGATTTTCCTTCACAATATCAACCGCCGTTTTGATGTGGCCGAGTCCACGTTGAGAAAGGACATCAAACTTGGCAAAACCAATATCTTCGGCCACGTACATATCAAATTGACAAATCGGAAATCCTTTGGGCATCGGTTGTAAGGCCGAATAATTGGATAAGGGTTCTTCCGAAATCAAAATGCCTCCAGCATGTATCGACAAACTGTTTGGGAAATCTTCTAAAAGTGGAGCATATTGTAAAATGTACTTGGTGTATTCATTCTGACTTGCCTTTTCGGGATATTTAATCATTTCATCAATCTCTGATTTGGGCAAACCAAAGACTTTGGCCAGCTCCCGAACTGCCGAACGGTCTTGAAAAGTATTGTAGGTGGCCAGTAAACAAACGTACTCCTTTCCATATCTCTTGAAAACATAGTCGATGATTTCGTCTCTTTCGTCCCAACTAAAATCGATGTCAAAATCAGGTGGAGAGGTGCGGAACGGATTGATGAAACGTTCAAAATACAAGTCCAATTCAATTGGATTTACATCGGTTATACCAATACAATAGGCCACGATTGAGTTTGCTCCCGAACCACGTCCAACGTGAAAATACCCCCTTGAGCGTGCATAACGAATGATGTCCCAAGTAATCAAGAAATAGGAACAAAAGTCTAATTCATAAATAATGCCCAGTTCTTTTTCAATCCTTTCTTGGGCGGCTTTGTTGTTTTTACCGTACCGATAAATCATTCCATCGGCAGTTAGTTTTCTGAGTAACTCTATATCATCTGTCTTACTATTGGTAAATAATCGCTTATTTTTAGGGGTTTTGAAGTCAAAATCAAAGCTACATTGTTCGCTGATGGCATTTGATTTTTCAATCCATTCGGAAAAATACTGAAAATATTCATAGAGTTTTGCTTCTTCAATCGGCCATTCGGACGGATTCGCTTCGGAATACTTTGGTAATTTGCTTAAAAGTGTATTATGGTCGATGGCTCGTAAAAGTCTATGCAAATTGAAGTAGATTTTATTGAAAAAAGTAAGTGTATGGATAGCGATGATTTTCTCAAAACCCTGCTTGTTCTGAAAACGGTAAGTTTTTGGAATCTCCCAAAAACGAACGCCAATGAATTCGTGATTTTCTAAAACAGGACTTGTTTCCAGAAAATCAAGGGGATAAATCGTGAAGGCATTTTGATACGAAGGAGCTTTATTCGGAAAATCCTTTTTCTTAGATAGATATTCAGTCAGGAAATAATTGATTTCTCGGAAACCCTCATTGTTTTTTGCCAAACAGATATATTTCAATTCATCACCATTTCTAAACTCCACTCCCACTATCGGGCGAATGTTAGCTGAATTACACGCTTTTACAAAATCAAAAATGCCTGAAGTAGTATTAATATCGGTCAATGCCAAGCAACCAATACCCAACTCAACGGCCTTATTTACAAGGTCTTGGATGGGAATTGTACCGTAACGAAGACTAAAATAAGAATGACAATTCAAGTACATCAACGATAAATAGGGGTTTTGTTTGACTGATAATTGCTTTTGCGGATAAATCTTGGCTTTCGGTTTGAATAAAGTACCATTCCAAATGCCCGACCAATGAGCCGACTGCCGTATTTGATTCGGACTCTATCCATTGCTTGGTACAAACCAGCCATTTCGGCGGTGTTATCAAACAAATTGATTTGGCTAAAACCCTGTACCAATTTGCTGAATCTTACTCCTACTAATCGTATCAAAAGTCGTTTGTCGTAGAGTTTTTCAAAAAGCTCGGTTACTTTATCAATAATCGTTTGGTCGTCGGTGGTGTACGGAATATTGAATTGCTTGGTATGAGTATCAAAATTAGAGTAGCGAATCTTGACCGTAACACAACCCGTGCATTGCTGTTTTTGCCGAAGTTCAAAAGTCATTTCTTCGACCATTTTTAGCAAAACTGCCTTGAGTTTGTTTACATCGGTGGTGTCCTTATCAAAAGTAATTTCTTTTGAAATCGACTTTTTATCATGGTATGGCTCAATCGGTGTATTATCCAAACCATTGGCTCTCTCCCAAAGGGTGGTGCCATTTTTACCAAATACACTTTCGAGCATTTTTCGGGGCATTTCTGCCAACGAACCAATGTTTTGAATGCCCATATTTCTGAGCGTTTGACCAGTAACCGAACCCACCATTGGCAATTTACTAACCGAAAGTGGCCTCAAAAATGCCTTTTCGTTTCCTGCCAAAATATGGCATTGTCCGTTCGGCTTTACTTCGTTGGTGGCTACCTTCGATACGGTTTTATTGCTTGCCAATCCAAACGAAATGGTCAGCCCCGTTTCTTTACAGATTTCATTTTTGATTTGGGTTGAATATTTCAAACAACCGAAATACTTTTCCATACCCGTTAAATCGACATAAAACTCATCAATCGAGGCTTTTTCAAGGACAGGCACTCTATCAGATATGATTTGCGTAACCATATCCGAATATTGTGTATAAGATTCATAATCGCCCTTGATGAAAATAGCATCTGGGCAAAGCCGTTTGGCCATCACCGATGACATGGCCGAATGAATACCAAACTTTCGGGCTTCGTAACTGCAAGCAGCCACGACTCCTCTATCCGATATTCCGCCGACAATCACGGGTTTGTTTAAAAGTAAAGGATTTTTCAGTCTTTCGACTGATACATAAAAAGTGTCTAAGTCAAAGTGAACAATGTTTTTTTCCATAGGAAAAATATTTTTTAGGATTCTGTTGGCAAGTTATTGACAAAATGCGTAGTATTGTCTGCTCAAAATGCTTAGTATATGTCAATTTATAAAATTATCGGCCAAAACGTTCGACTTTTAAGGCAACAAAAGGGGCTTTCGCAGGAACAAATCGCAGATTTATTGAATCTGCCAAGTAATACGTATGCTTACTACGAACGTGGGGATAGAGACTTCCCGATGGAAACACTCGTGAAGGTTTCGGCGATATTTAGTATCGCTTTGGATGCACTCATCAAGTACGATTTAAGCAAAATTGACCTCAAAGGTTTGATGCAAGTGGGTAGTAATCGACTGTTGTTTCCGATACTTATCAAGGAAAACTCTAAGGTTGAGAGCATTGAAATCGTACCCATCAAGGCATCGGCTGGATATAGGAAAGGTTATGCCGACCCGCAATTTATTGAGGCTTTGCCGAAAATTAGTTTACCATTTTTGGGCGTTGGTACCCACCGAGGTTTTCAGATAGGGGGAGATTCGATGTTACCGATTCAGTCGGAATCTTACATTGTTGGCAAATACATCGAGAGTTTTGAAGACATCAAAAATAACAAATCATACATTATACTGACGGATGAAGATATTCTTTACAAGCAAGTAAAAAATAAAATCAATGAAGATGGTACCTTGCATCTGATTTCAAATAATAAATATTACCCTACAATTCAGATAGAGCCACAGCGTGTTTTGGAAATTTGGCAGTTTACCTGTTTTATTTCTACCAAAGATATTGATGAATATTCAATGGGGCTGGAAGATATTTTTATATCGTTGAATGGTATTAGTAGAGGAATCGAGGAGATAAAGGACAGGATACTAATCAAATAATTGAAGTTCGGGATAATCAACTCTTTCCAAAATTACGGCTTTGTTTCGATTTGCATTGGCATTGTTGGCTTCCATCGAGATTGGAATGTCTACTAAATCAGTCTCCGTGTAAGTTTTGATTAAATCGGTAATGGCTTGTCGAGGTAATTGAGGATCGAGCCATTTCTTTTCATCTTTTTGACTTAAAATCAAAGGCATTCTTTTCTTTACATTATGTATTTTCTCCATTAATTCGTTGGCTGGAGTTGTAAGGATACTAAAAGTATTTTTCACTTCACCTGTACCTCTATCTACCCAAGTATCATAGACACAAGCCAACGAAAATATTTCTTTACCTTCGATTTTGATATAGTAAGGATACTTTTTATTGTTTAGTTGTCGCCATTCAAAAAAGCCCGAAACTGGCAAAATACAACGTTGAGAAACAATGGCAGACTTGAAAGTGGGTTTTTCAAAAACAGTTTCGCCAATGGCATTGAGTGTATTGTGCTGAAAACTCGCATCTTTTGCCCAATTGGGTATCAAGCCCCACTCATACAAAAAGATACCATCATGTTTGATGATGGGCAATTTTGGGTGTTCAAAGCCACTCACAAAATAGTAAGTTGGCACTTCAAACTCCTCAATGTTTGACTTCCAATTAGGCGGTAAAGCATTTTTATAACGCTCAGCCAGCTTAGATTTCTTTTTTTCGAGATAGGATGCGTTGTAACACATAATATTTTGGAGTTGATACTTCAAAAGTAATTATTTATTTCAATTTATGTAGCAGAGCCTTTTTCAAAAAAGGGGAAATCCCCTTTCTTTGTTATCTTCTGCGGAAGACATGGCCATCGTAATCTACAAAGTCTTCAATAAATAAGTCATGGGCATAAGCCTCATAATCAAAGTAGTTGTGTAGATGTTGTGGTATTTCATTTAAAATGCCATGCTCTTCTATGTATTGATAAGTAAATTCTAATTCTGCTCCTTCTGAGCCATCGTAATAGCCTTGATACTCATCGTTAAATTCTTGCATCAATTCTTCAAAATCTGTATCATTATTGATGTCTTTATCGCCAATGAATAAGCCCAAAGCCTCGATGGTTTCATCTTCCATATCCTTGATGGCCTCAACGTAATCGAATAATTTATCGCTTACTGAGCATTCAGAAATTAACTTCTTCGGAATATTTTCGTAATCTTGAAACATGAATTCTGGGTCTTCTTCATCGCTGTGCAGCTCTTTGCAGTATTCAAAGAAAGAATCTTTTGTATCATAAATTTCTAAATCAACCCATTCGCCAAAGATTGAGCCATTGTTGTATTTAGCGTAAGTACCAACATAAATTTGAGGTGTTTGTGAAGTTTTCATTGTAAAAAATGATTAAAATTTAGTAGCCCGGCACTCGCACGAGCAATCGCCGTTTGCAACACGAGAATAGAATGACAGGGCGAATGCTCCCAGACTGCAAGCCCATTTGATGGTTTATGGTGCGTTGGGTTTTGTGAAGAGCTAAAAAATCAAATGACGTAGTGAAGGCTTGCGGTTGTCAGGCTATTTCTCGTAATTTTCGATGCACAGTGTGAAAAAATGTGCGTGGGGAAAACGCAATGCAGACCGCTTCCCGCTGAAGCATTGAAGAAAGGTTCTTTGACAGTTTGCTTTTTCTGCAAGCTGGCAATGTACCTTTGTGCGGGTCGGCTCAGGGATTTGTGAGTTTGGAGAGAGTAACTTTTATCCAATCGACAAAGTGATTGCAAATCGTTTGGCGATTGGATAAGGGTTAAGGTGGTATTAAATCTATACGAATTATTATTTTAATATTAGTATATAAACGTCCAAATTGTATCTGAACAAAAAGAAAAAATACAATTCAGTTTATTTAATACCCTACTTATTGTTCTGGTTTTAAAGAAAATATACCCAATTGAATTTATTTAACCTTGAAGTCACTTAACAACTTACCTAAATAGAAATTGAATATAGTCACTTGTTATCTTAAATACTTTCTATTGACTCACATAGTCTCTCTGCATAAGCGAATGCAACTAATTTAATCCAAGATTTAGTAATAACAAAAAGCCAGATAATTAAAATTACAATTAATGATAATGAACAATACTGAAAATTTACAGGCATCTCTAATGGGTTAAAAGAATTAGTCTCTTTAATCCAAAAAAGGTAATTGGTAGCCAGCAAAATAATAATTAGAATAATTCCATAAAATTTAAGTCCCCATAAATTTCTTCGAAACCCATAACTTGTATTTTCTTTAAGCAATAATGAGAATTTAGTTTCATCACGTGTGTGATTTATTATGTACTTACACCATGCTCTGTATATTTCATCTGCTTCATTAGGATTGTTTGTCTCCATAGCTGCATCTGGGGGATTTTGTACTGGTATAAGTGCTTGCATTTTTGAATGGTAACGTTGCTTAGTATGCTTATCAATTTCTTGATTGCTTAATCTTAATAGTTGGACTGAAGGCATTCCTCCCCATTCTTTCCATAAATTTGATTCTTTTTTCTTGCCTAAATCACGACCAAATTGAGACATTAAATAAGATAATGCTCCTACCAACCCAATAGAAGTAAATACTTGTATGTACGACTCAAATTTGAACGAATATGATACTCCAACAATAAATATTGGAAAAAAAAGAATTAGCAAAGGATATACTCGTGCTTTTAAAGTATAATTATCAAACATAGATGTGATTATTAAATGTTAATAAACATATGGTAATATATTATTTGGTGTAATGACCATTAAAAAAACAGGTAATGGAGAAGGTAATTGTTCAAATTCTTTTTTGAATTCATTTACTGCTTTCAAATCAACTTCACTTAATCGTTCAGGTCCATTTGGATGTGAGTGCCATTCGCCAATGTAGCCCAACTGATTGCCTGATAAGTCGGTAATTTCTTGAATATTATCTTTTAGAGCGTCAATTCCTCTGATGAAACAGACTTGATTATTTTGACTATCACATGGTGCATGAATTGATTCAACTACATGAATAGTTTTTGTTTTAAAATTGGCACAACCAACTAATACTCCCCCTGTTTCTAATGGTTTGCAATTATTCATCTCAAATTCCATTGACTTTAAAACTTCTGGTAATATCCGTATTTGCCATGAAGAATCATTTATTGCGTTCATAACAATTAAAGGAGGTACCTCAATTGAATGGGCAATGTTATGAAAAAATGGAGACTCACAAATCTGATTTAAAAATATTTGCCCATTACTTATTTCTTTTTTGTGTGTATGTGTTTTTATTATACCTGAGAATATTGAACTATGTAAACTTATAATATCATCTGATAAAACTATCGTTTCTGAATTGCAGCCTATTCCTACCTTTACATTAAGGTTTAATTGATTTTCATCGTTTTCAAGCTTTAGCCAATCTGAAATGAATTGCAAATTTCGGCATTTTGAGTACAAGACTACTTTTAAATCATCAATTCTTGGATTTCTATCCACTCCCTCAAAAAATAAGATACCTAAACTCCCAAAATTTGAAATAAAGGCTTTGCAAACCCTTGTTTGCTTTTCAATCTGATGTTTGATTAAATTTTGAGAGAATAAATTTGAAGCTGTAAAATCAAAAACATACTCGAACGGTATATCAGAACTAAATAAATTTTCTACACTGCTTAAACAGATTATTAAGGGGTTTTCAAATGAATAAATATTTCTAATTTCATGTTTTAATGATTCAGCTTTGTTCACTCCTATTGCATTAGCAAGTAAAGCATGACGTACTAAATTATGAGATGAAATGATGTCATAATCGACTAAAACAAAGTTTTTAGTTCCACTGCGTGCTAAATGCATGGTGATTTTCGACCCCAATGCACCACATCCTACTATTAAAGAATATCCTTCCAAATTAGCATGAAACCCTGATATCTCTCTTGCCTTGGATACTGTTAATGGTTGGTTGTGTAACTGCAAAGAAACTTTAACAGAATCAGCAATTTTATCTTCACAAATATCAGGAGTATCAATAGTTAAGCAAAAATTAATAAACTCAATATTACTTGAAAACCCAATTAATTGTTTAGACCTTTGAAGGGCGATAATAACTGGAATTTGCTTGTAATGTGTAACATCTTTATCATTTACAATTTGTTCCTCTAATATTTTATAATCAATTCTAATTTTTTCGCTGTATAATTTAAAATCATTCCAATTACTCGGAAAATTTATAAAATAGTCATCATAAAATTCATCATTTTCAGCCCAAATTATATACCCCAAATGATAATGTTTCTTAGTTGGTGAATCAGATATGTTTTTAAAATCATTATCATATATTTCAGTCACTTTCTCATAATTTGATTTAGTAATTATACTTTTGAGTTTAAAAGTATAATTACCAAGAGTTATTGGCTCAAATATTCCTTTAGCCAAATTAGGAAAAAATGAGTCTTGATTTTTGATAGTTTTAACTAATGAATCATAATCATAAATATTAATCCCTCTATACCCTTCTAATCTTAAAGGGTCAAATTGATTTCCATCCTCAACTAAGTTTCCAACAGCAGCATCTCTAAGCCAATTTGCAGTTCTTATCACAATATCTTTAATATTTTTATTAGAATACCATTCGCCTAAATCTCCACGAACTAAGCAAAATGCTGGTGGCTTATTCTCCTTGGCTACGTATAGATGTGGCAAACTATTTTTTGGGAAATCTGTTCTATCTGAATAAACTTTAGGAGGAATACTTGGATACATTTTGGTGTTGCAAACCAAAAGAACAGGCTCTTCAGACCGAATGTCAATATCTTCAAAATTCCCAAGTGGTGGTAATTCAACTAAAATATTAAATGATATGGCAATATTGTTTTCATCCCACACAAGGATTTTTAAGGTTTCTTTATTCAAAAACCTTGAAAGTCCTTCTATGGAGTTTTTTAATTCCAGATTATCTAAATCTTGAATTAATATGGCTAATGATGTACTAAATAGGTTTTGAGCCATAAGTTGAAGGTTGATTTAAAGCTCCTAAGCTTGACGTTCCTGCAACAATTGCACTACCTTCGCTCTTTTTTGGAGGCATTGGTCCCTGCGAAGTTATTTCAAATACTATTGGTTGTGGAGTTTTACCATTTTTTATATGTGTAGCAGTATTTAAAAAATTTGCTGCATCCTTGACTTTTTTTACATACTGTTCTTTGGCTTTAAAATGCGGTGGGTTATCATCGTTATTTTTTATTTCCTTACAAGAAGCAATCACTTTTGCTCCATTTCTTTTATAATCTAAAACTTGAAGAGATGTATCAACAGGTGTTGGGTTATCCACTTGAGGTGTATCGTTAAAAAAAGTCCAAGAACAATGATGGGGTGCAAGAAAAATATCCCATTCTAATGCTTTTTCATTTTTATATTTTTTTGTTTTTTCTAAGATAACATCCCATGAGAAATGGTCCGAATCACCTCCGAACATAGCTAAAGTGCAAAATTCTGTACTATTTTCAAATCTTTTGAAACGTGCCTGAAATACTACACTTGTATGGTTTTTATTGGGGTCTGAAATACTAAGTTGATGCTTGTATGGAGCATGTATAAAGATAGAAAAAGTTTTAAGTTTTTGACCATTAAACACTGAAACAATGTTACCAGGGATTTTTCTTACATCATCTAATTCAATTAGTTTTTCATTGTCATCGTAACCGACAATAATTATTCGATTACCATCATTATTTTTGGCAGAATTGTTTTCTTTATGAAGTTTAATTCTCCGTTTTGCTTCTTTATTGAAGCAATCTTCATCATCAGTCGTACTTTTACCCATAACCATTGGAGAAAACCAAAGTTCATTAATAAGTATTTCCCCATTATTTTTATTTTTTTCTTTATAATTCAATGGGTCTCCTTGGTAAAAGTTTTTCTCAAATCCACGTAAATGGTCATAATCTCCATGTGTTAGGATAAAACAGTCTGTATATGGCACTTCATGTGTGTCATTAACTTTTTTCCTTTTTAAGGAGGTTATCAAAGCTTTTTTTACATCAAATTTTGTCAAATCAGTGTCGCCAGTACTCGATTCTCGAATATTGCAATCGACTATTATGTTTGTTACTAAATTTTCTTCTACAATAGAAATTAAAGACGTGTCTCCATTATCAACTGGAAAGTAGGTAATTTTTGAATTCATTAAATTTTTATTTAACTAATAAAACAACAATAAATGTTATTAATTAGTGTGTTGTAATTTTAAATATGACTCTCAGACTAAAAAGATATTATTTCATCTGAATCTCCAAATATGAATTTTTATTTGAGAGTTTGATACGAGAAAGCACCTTAAATGATACCGTTTTAGGTATTCAATTAAGTGTTATGACAAGCTGACACTACTTTTAAAGTCAATAAAATACCTCTAAAAGCTTAAACTTAAGGAGAACAGAATAATAAAGTAGAAGGAAAAAATATAAACAATAAACATTTAGTTTGGAAACTTTGTCTAAGTTATTGTATTTTTGCATCGTATATTATCTGGAAATTACACGTTCTCTAAACATTATTTCCTAAATTTCTCTCTCAAGTAGAGATTTTCTCTTTCTCGTGTCATCATTAGGTGAGACTATTGATGACACTTTTCTTACATGCTATATTAGTTTATGTTGTTTCACTAACGATTAAAATATTAAAGGGAAATAGAATATGTAAGTTCAATCTAAAATCCATCATAACTATATCAAATCATAATCCAAATATAAAAATCAGACAATTTGGCAGATAGTACTCTATTTTATGGATATATATCTGACAAATTTAATGACAAAAATGAATGCTCTGTGCAAATCATCTTCTGTTTGTCATTAAACTTTTTAATATATATTTGTGTGTAATTTCAATTTTAAATCATAATATTCTGGATTATAAGGGGGCATTTGAAAAACAATTTCTATTTAACATAAGGCAACCCGTAAACCTTTTTAGATAGTATTTTTGTAGATGTTATGATATTTGTTAAAGGTAAAACTGCGGATTGAGATTATTTTTCATTAAGTATTTTACTAAATACTGTGTCGAAGAATTAGTTTTTTATTTGCCAATACCCACCTTTATCTGGCCCTATTCGCTCTAACTGTTGGTTTTCTTTTAGTTTGGCAATCTGTTTTTCAATCGCACTTTTTGATTTATTCAAAGCAACAGCTAATTCAGGTATTGTTATCAATGGATTTTCTTTAATTAACTCTAAGGTCTTCACCGTACTTTTCAACCCACTTTTCACCGTAGTTTTCACCGTAGTTTCTTCCGACATTTTCTCCGACACGCTTTGTGCTATTCTTGGCGAAAACCTTACATCAACCCCACCCATTTCGAGGTCAAAATAAGGTTGTGGAACACCTGCAAGTGTACATTCCTGTAATATTCTGGAGATTCCACGCCCCCATGATTCCACCATACCTGCTCTAAAAAAGGTATTTGAAACGTCGGGATTTCGGGGTTTTGAGGTGTGTGTACTTACGAAACGTTCGAGTGTCCAATTAGGAGGTAATTCTCCATCATTCCAGATATATAAAGCATCAGGAAAAACCTTGATTTGAATCGGGCTACCGCTACTATAATCTTTATGGGCAATGGCATTTAATACTGCCTCACGGAGTGCTTTTTCGGGATAAGGATAAGTTTCAACCCTATAAATACCTTCGTAGCTAATCATGGCACTCATGTATTTGCTCAGTAGTAAATCCATTGTTTTATCTACTTGCTGCATAAGTGTACCATGTACTTCGTCTTGATAAAGTATTTCAGCAGGATTAGCGAAGAAGCCAATTTTCACATACGCACCCGTAATATAGCGTTCGGGCCTTTCATGAAAAAGCAATAATGCCGCTCTTTTGAGCTGATTTTCGTCAATCAGATTTAAGTGAATCAATAGTGTTTCATCTGATTCATTCAAAATATCATCTTCAACTCTTTTAGATTTGGTAGCACGCTTTCTGAAATCATCAAAAGCACGAACATTCAAATCTTTGATTTTGAGATGGGGCATCGGAATAGAATCCCAGTGTTTGCCCGTTTTTTCGAGTAAAAATTTATTTAAAGCAAGTCCTTTTAGTTCTTGTTTGGTGCTACCACTCCGAAAATGATACTGACCTTTATAATTTATTGGATAAGGATATGGCTCAACAATGATTTCTAAATACTGTAAATTATCTTCAGAAAGTAGGTTTACATCGACCATTATTCCCAAAACATCACGCACTTTATTCGGAATATCCTCCAGTAATTTCTCGGCTTCATCAACGCCACTTACAATACCATTATCGTTGACACCAATATACAATGTACCACCCTGTGCATTAGCAAAACCACAAATCCATTTGATATATTCATCACGCCAAGATTCCTTCCACTCTGTATTTTGGTTTTCTTTTGTCATATTAAACTTTAAAAATTCAATTTTGAACACCACTTCGTAAGTGGGTATTATACAAAGATAATAGATTAAAGTCTGTTATAAAATTAATTGGAGAAGCAAAATAATGGAGTGTAGTTGCAAAAAAATCATGCAAAGATGAGCTTTGAAGCAGGAAAAGAGCTATCTTAGCACCAAAGTTGTAGGAATACAGAATCGCCTTGTACGTGTATGCGTCAAGGCTTTTTTATTTGTTCAATGATTCTTTTCAATTCGTCATTTTCATTGACATAGTGCTGCAATTGTCCTTTCAGATATGCCACCTGAGAAAGCAAGGCATCAATGGTGCGGTCTTCTTCATTCCACGGAGCAGCTTCATTGAGGTTTTTAGCTTGATTTGCATAGCCTTTACAGGTCGAAGAACAATATTTAGCCGTCGAGCGATTGGCGAAATAGACAGTATCACAATACAAACAAGTTTTTTCAAAAACTTTAGCGTTATATTTGAACTTACTACGGTCAAGGGTAGGCATAAATATGTATGTTTTAGTTGTGTAAATATAGAACAAATATTTCGTAATTATATCGGTATTATACCGATATAATTACGAAATTAATTTTTGAACAAGCATCATTACCTTATTTAGAATTCAATAAAACAGGACTAATATTAATTAGCAATAAATATCAAATTCTCAAAGCTTTCAATTCATATATTTACCCTCATAAATTACTGATAATAAACTACTTACTTATCCCATTTCGCAACATAATTCTTTTGATTTGCTCGGCATGAAAACGACAAAAATTACGGGTTTCTATGCAATTTTCATTTAAATGACGGCTTAACCCCAAATATGTTACCTTTTCTCCTCTGCTTTTTAATTCAAATATTTGTAGGCGTATATGCAATAATGCTGTTTTCCATTGTTGGTCATTGAGTGCTTTTTCTTTGATTGATTTTACTGCCTGCGTTCTTGCCAGTGGAGTTAGATTTTGTGGAGAGCCAAGCTGAAAGCCTTTTTGTTTTTTTGCTTTAAGGGCATCTTTTGTTCGCCGACTAATAATTTCTCGTTCGTGCTGGGCAATGGTAGCAAATATCCCAATAGTTAGCGTATTCGCATCTGGAATATCAGCACATACAAAATCAACGCCACTATCACGCAGTGCAAAGATAAACGACACATTTCTACTGAGTCGGTCGAGTTTTGCAACCAATAAGGTGTGTCTATTATTGCGGGCAAACTTGATAGCTTCATCTAATTGTTCTCGCTGGTTGTTTTTTCCACTTTCAATTTCTATAAACTCTCTAACAATACAATCATTCTCTTTTAAAAAAAATTTAGCTGTTTGTTTCTGAGCATCTAAACCTAAACCACTCATCCCCTGCTTTTTTGTGCTTACTCTATAATAGGCAACGTAATTCATCTTTTGTTTTTTTTATAAAAATAGTCAAATATCGCATATTTCACAAAATATAAACGTGCGTTTATATTTTGTGAAATTTTATATTTTATCCATATTGTTGAAATTTTTGCTATTAAAAAATTATCGGTTTGTTTTGTATAACAACTTTATCATTTAGGTTCGTGAGGTTTTGGGGCTGATAGTTACCTAAACCAATTTTATCTTTAACTGATTGATGTATTTTAGATTGTGGAGCAATAAATCTGAGCGGCCAAAGCCTAAAATCTATTTTCAAGTTAAAAAGGTTCGTCTTGCTATATCGAGGACGGGGAATAAAATCGGCTAATTTGAAAATAAATGTCAAGGAGTTATGAATGGCTTGCTTGAAATCAGGTTTTTGATAATTAGAGCCAATTCCAAAAACATATTTGTTTACTTTCTTTTTATCAAGTTGTAATCCACAATGCGATGCTTCACCGAGCATCCACTCAAGTGTAATTTTCGATAAACCTTCTTCTTCATAAGAACCACCAACATCTGAATGCACCCCAGCAAAAAACACTTCCTCACAATCATGGTGTTCGGCTGATACTTCATAATAATAATAATGCTTTCGGCGTTCGTCAATTCCTACGGCATGCCTTACGGTTTTGGCAATACCTAAACTTCTCGAATATGGAAACGATTTATAAAAATTTATCAAACCTCCAACCGATACAACAGTATCCCAAATTCCGATAAACTCAATGGCTATTTTTCTCGAAAAACGTGTTCTAAACAAACTTGCTATCTCAAACATTTTATCGCCTTTGGCATAAACATCTAATACATGGCGTAGGTGATGGGCGTTCCCTTTATGCAGTAAACCAAACATTTCAAGCAAACCACTGAGCATCCTTACGGTATATGCTCCTCGGCTAAACCCAAACAAATAAATTTTATCTCCTTCTTCATATTCGTTCATCAAATACTGATACGCATCTTTAACGTTTGTGTGTAAACTCGATGCCGAAATCAAATCTACGAACCGATACCATTTTCGGGCAAGCCAAGTGCTTATGCCATCGGGGGCAATTGTACCAACACCAGGGTTATAATAGCCTATTTGTTGCTCATCAAGTTTTAGGCAACTATACAAGTGTATCACGTTTGTGTTATTTCTGATGGTCAGTTTATTATCTGTTCCATCACAGCAGATTACAATATTTTTTGGCATGGCATATAATTTATAAAATCATACAACAATAATATAAAAGAGCCAAATACACACGAAACTTGCTTTCATTTTTATTTATAGGCATCTTTACAAAATATTTTTTTCAGTAAATCAATGACCCAACAACAAATCAAGCAACTCGAAAAAGAACTCTGGGATGCTGCCGATGAGCTTCGAGCCAATTCTAAACTAACCGCTGCCGAATACAAAGACCCCGTGCTGGGTTTGGTCTTATTGAGGTTTGCCCAAAACAAATTTGAGGAAGCCACCAAAATTGTAGAGCAAAACATTCCTGAAACTCCAAGAGGAAAACGTGCTGCCACACCCGACGATTATACGGCGGCTGGGGCAATGTTTATTCCTGAAAAAGCAAAATATGATTATTTGGCAAATCTGCCCGAAGCCGAAGACATTGCCACCAAAATAAACGACGCCATGCGGCTAATCGAAGAGATAAACCCTTCGTTGGCTGGTAATTTACCCCGAAACTACCAAGATTTTGAGCCTTCGTTGTTGCAATCGCTCGTCAGGACTTTCAATAAAGATGCCGTAAAAAAAGCATCGGGCGATGTTTTCGGGCGAATTTACGAGTATTTTCTCATGAAATTTTCGATGCAAGGAGCTGGGGCCCAAGAGGGTGGCGAGTTTTTTACGCCCCCATCGTTGGTGCAGCTCATTGTCAATTTTATTGAGCCTATGCAGGGCATCATCCATGACCCTGCCTGTGGTTCAGGCGGAATGTTTGTGCAAACTGGCTATTTTGTGAAAAGCCACACCAACACCGAAGTAAACGAAGCCATCAAAGTATATGGCACGGAGCAGAAATCGAATAATACGAAGTTGGCAAAAATCAACTTGGCGATTCATGGCATTGAGGGCGAAATAAAAGAAGCCAATAGCTTCTATGCCGACCCACACGACCTTTACGAAAAGTGCGATTTTGTGATGGCAAATCCACCGTTCAATGTCAGTAAGATTGATATGGACAAAGAGTTTGTGAAACTCGACCGCCGTTTGCCGTGGAAAACCCCAAAAGCCGATAACGGGAATTATCTTTGGGTGCAGTATTTTTATAGCTACCTAAAACCCAACAAAGGGCGAGCGGGGTTTGTGATGGCAAGCTCGGCGACTGATGCGGGGCATTCGGAGGCACAAATCAGAGCCAAACTCATTGATACTGGGCATGTTGATTGTGTGGTTTCGGTCAGTAATAACTTCTTTTATACTCGCTCGTTGCCGTGCCACGTTTGGTTTTTGGATAAAGGCAAAAAAGCCCCAAACGGCAACGCTCCCCAAAACGACCATAATCATGTGCTGATGATTGATGCCCGCAATGTGTATCGGAAAGTAAGCACAACCATCAACGATTTTAGTTATGGGCAGTTGGTCAATCTGTCGGCTATCAAAGATTTGTACCGACAAAAACCAGCCGCCATCGCCGAAGCAATTGCCCAACACCGTGCGTTTATTGCCGAAAACTTAGGCGAAACCATCGGTTTTTATGACATTCTGCTCGAAAGACTCAAACACGAGCTTGGCAAAATACCTGATTATGAAGCTCCAAAATTAGAATTTTCGGAGCTTGCGGAAGCCCAAAGTTTGTTTGATGCCTTGCTGAAACCTGCCGAAGATGCCCGTGAACGGGTAAGAACGCTGCAAGATAAAATCTCGACGCTCGAAAAACAGATTGCCGAACGCCCCGACGACCAAAAGGTTTTACGCAAAACCATTGCCGAATACCGTAGCCAAATAATGGCTCTCAACAGGCCACTCAATGTATTTGCCGATGCCACCGCTACGTTTTTTGAGCTTGCTAAACAAGCCATAAAAGATTGGCAACAACTATTGGAATGGTTTCCTGCGGGCGAATACCGTGATGTGGACGGACTCTGCCGAATTGTGCCGATTGATGAACTAAAAGCCAACGATTATAGCCTCACACCGGGCCGATATGTGGGCGTGAGCCAAAGCACCGACAAAGGTTTTGATTATAAAACCCGCATGACCGAAATACAAACCGAATTTGGCGACCTAAACACCGAAGCCGTGGGCTTGGCGGCATTGATTGAAGATAATTTGAGGCAATTAGTAAAGTAAAATGCCCACCGCATCGGCGGTGCGACGAATCGATACCCTTCGACGTTACGGCAACGACTTTCAAGTAAGACAGGCATACATACAAAGGTAGCAGTTTTGATATGAAAACCATGAATACTTTTTTTTTGTAGAATTAGAGTTCATTGCCGTCTGCTTTAGCTGACGGTTCTAAAAAACATCAAAATAAGGCTTTAGCCTAACAAAACCGAGTATAATTTTGGCTAAAGCCATTTTGTATTTGTTTCAATATTAACCGTCAGCTAAAGCAGACGGCAATGAAATAAACACAAAAACCCATATTTTTAAAGATTTTTAGCATTTTGATTATGAATACAGCGTGGAAAAAAATAAAATTAGGCGACCTTTTAACGATTAAACACGGCTGGGCGTTTAAAGGAGAATATTTTTGTTCAGAAGGAGAACTCATACTTTTAACTCCTGGCAATTTTCACGAAGAAGGCGGTTTTAAAATACAAATTGGTAAAGAAAAGTTTTATTCTGGTGCTTTTCCAAAAGAGTATTTGTTAAAAAAAGATGATTTGATTATTGCAATGACGGAACAGGGTGCGGGACTTTTGGGCAGTCCTGCTATCGTACCTCAAAATGATAGATTTTTACATAATCAAAGATTAGGATTACTTCAAATTGACCATCAAAAAGCTATAACAAAATATATTTACTATCTTTTTTTTACAAAAGAAGTAAGAAATTCCATTTTTTCAACTGCAACAGGTACTAAAGTTCGACACACTGCACCCAAAAGAATTTATAATATTGAAATCAATCTTCCTCCCCTTGAAACCCAAACACGAATTGCCAATATTTTATCGGCTTATGATGATTTGATTGAAAACAACCTCCGCCGCATAAAACTGCTCGAAGAAATGGCAGAACTTACTTACCGTGAGTGGTTCGCAAATTTCAAGATTGGTGGCAAACCCCTCGAAATTGATAAAAATACTGGTCTGCCGTTGGGTTGGGAAAGGAGGAGTTTAACACTTTTAGGTGAGTTTTTGAACGGTTATGCTTTTAAACCAGAAGATTGGGAAGAAAGTGGTTTTCCGATTATCAAGATAAAGGAATTGAAAGGAGGAATAAGCAACGATACTCCAAGAAATAATGGTTCTAAAATTCCCTCAAAATTTATAGTCAAGAGTGGAGATATTTTATTCTCATGGTCGGCATCGTTAGAAGTTGTGGTATGGCAAGGAGAAACTGGACTTTTAAATCAACATCTTTTTAAGGTTACTCCATTTTCAAAAATACCAAAAAGTCTGCTTTTTCTTGCATTAAAAGACTCATTGAATATTTTCAATAATCTTTCAACAGGGGCAACAATGAAGCATATAAAAAGAAAAGAATTAGATTTTGTTGAAATCCCAATCCCTCAACAAGATATTCTAAATCAGTTCGACAATGTAATCAGTCCAATAATAAAACAAACTTTAAACCTTTCTCACCAAAACCGTTTATTAAAAGAGAGCCGAGATATACTATTGCCGAGGCTAATGAGTGGCAAGATTGGGGTTTAGAAGTGGTTGGCTTTTTTCCAGATATTGTTCAAGGTTGTGAGGTCGGCATCCGCCAAAGTTGCCGAAGGTTCGGGGCGTACCTGACAAGTGTATTTTCGTGCTTGGTTAAAATACTGAGTATCAGCACTTGTGGGTATAAACAAACCCTGAAAAAGCCTTGCCCCAACAGTTAGGTTTATGGGAGCAAAGTTTGTATTTGTCAACTCCAACGACATACACCCGCAGTAACCAGGCTGCACTACGGTCGAGATTGTTAGCCCCAAACGAGCATACGAGCTTCGCATCACGAGCATCAGCATAATATCGGTGGGTAGTTTTATATACTCCAAACTCGTTGCTAAGATTGTTTGGTTGGGGTGTAGAATGAAAGTTTCGCCAATTTGTCGGCGAGATTCCTGAAAATGATGCCCCAAACCACGTTCGGGGTATCCTTCCTCACGATTGAGCGAAGCATTTAGGTATGCCTCTCTGCCATGAACGGTTATCAAAAAATCATATCCGAGTCTAAAATCAATGCCAATCGAATTAATCTGTTTATCGGGGTCGAGCAATGGTCTGATAAACAAATCTTTATGGAGTCGTTGCAAAATTGCGTCCTTTGTCAGAATCCCTCGTTGTGTCAGATTTGCGTCCATGTCTGCGAAATTATATAGTTTCCAATAGCTTTTTCTATCAGATTATTGATAATCGAATAAAATTTTACTTGGCTTAAATCCTGCATTCCTGCCTTTTGCTCAAATGCTTTATGGCCATCGTTCCAAATCTGCCACCCCGTAGAAATCAACCCGTGCAATTGTTTATCGTTTGCTATTTCAAAAGGCAATAACTGATAAAAATCATCGGTCGGAATGGCTTCGTACCTTATTTCGAGTTGTTTTCCAAAAATATTTTGTAATGCCTGATTAACGAGTGTTACTACGAGGTTAGGCTGTTTGTTTAAAAAATCGGCAGCTACTTTTTTTCTGTTTGTCGAACTTGGGTGCGAATCGACATAATAATTCTGCCCTTCGGTAATATAAATAATGTAGTCGCTCAAGTGCTGCCCCACGTACTGGCTTGCGAACAAATCACAGAAGTACTCGGCAAGATGGTTTCTAAGAATTTCTATTTTATTTTCGTCTGAATAGTATTTCTCACGTAGAAACTCAAAATAGACATTCATATTTTTGTTAAACTCATCATCGTCGTCATATTTCCCCCCTACAAAATCGTTGTAGAGTTCTTTCGAGAGGGCTTCGGTTATTTTGTTTTGAGTATCAACAAAATGTCCCAGCTCATGATAATGCACCACACTGACAAGGTAATCACGAGAAAAAGCCTTCGGAATATTAATTTGTATAAGTTTATGGGAAAATTGGATATTATATTTAAAATGAAATACAAAATATAATCGCTTGTAGAAAGTAATCAAAGATGGGTCGAAACTAAAACCTCCTGTATCATTAATCAGACTGGTTGTAATAATAAATGTAGGGTCATTTATCCATTCTGAAAGTGTGCTTTTTAGACACGCCACAATTTCGTAAGGAATAAGGTTCAGCGTGCTACTATCTAAAAACTCAATGTTTTTAAAAATAAAGTCAATGTAGCTTTTTAGTTCATAAACTTCATCTTCTGATGTCGGAGGGTTATCAACAACATCTTTTTCGATAGCATAAAAAAGCCTAACCAAATTTTCTTGGTAGGCTTGCTTAGATTTATCGGAATAATGATTGTTTTGTGTTCGTAATAATGCTTTGTGTGCTTGTGCAATATGAAGCATTAGTTGTGGTGATGTCATACTTTTTAAGCGTAAGCGTGGTGTCTATCACTCATAAGCGTTTGCAATATATGCTCATAATCGGCTTTTTGTAGTGTTTCGGTGTTTACGTTCTCGAAAAAAGATTTATCCTTTTCTGCCAAATATACAATGATATGGTAATCATCACGGTCAATTGTGTAATAATTTTTCTGACCTAAACTCAATAAACGAGCATCATTTATTACATTGATAATCAATGGTTTATACAGTTCTTTTCCGTTAATGACAAAATCAAGCATTCTAACAAATGAATCCATTTTCTGGTCTTGGACAGAACGTGAGTGAAGCATAGGAATAGAAGTTTGTGTCCTCTTCAAAAAAAGGTTTACTTTCTTCTGATGTTGGACTATTTTAGGATGATGAGTACTGCAATAATTAAGGTTGCAACAAATTTAGAGAAATTTTATTTGAAAAAGCAAATAAAGTGCCACCTTTTTATTATTCGTGCCACCTCAGCAAAAGAACTAAAACAACATTTTAAAGGTTTGATTATGAGCCAATTAAAAAAATAAGTATTATATTTCGGCACAAAAAAGGATTCGAACCTCGAATCCTTCACAAAGAGCAACAACATTTTAGAAACCCAATAAGAGGGTAAACGTGAGTTAATAAAGCACAACAACATGAGCCGTGAATATTCAGAAGAAAATCTAATTGAGCAAGCCACACAAGATGTACTCGAAGAGTTGGGCTGGGAAGTTTGCACCGCTTGGCACAACGAAAGTTTTGGTAAAAACGGCTTGCTGGGCCGTAATGATAAAACCGAAATATTACTGAGTCGTTATCTGCTCGAAGCCCTCACGAAGCTAAACCCCGACCTTCCGCCAAATGCTTATCAGCAAGCCATTGAGCAGCTCGAACTTCGTGCCACTGATAAATCGTTGGGTGGTATCAATCAACAAAAATACGACCTGCTCCGCAATGGTGTTTCGGTGAGTTTTATTGCAGCCAATGGCGAACACACCAAGCGAAAACTCCGAGTTTTTGATTTTGATGATTACGCCAACAATCATTTTTTGGCAGTTCGTCAGCTCGAAATCGTGGGTGATTGTTATAACCGTCGACCCGATGTTATTGGTTTTGTGAATGGCATTCCCTTGGTATTTTTTGAGCTAAAAGCCCATCATACTGACCTACGAAGTGCCTACGATAAAAACATTACTGACTATAAAGATACTATTTCGGCAGTTTTTCATCATAATGCTTTCATTATTTTGAGCAATGGCACCGATGCACGAGTAGGCACGATTACGAGCAAATACAAATTCTTTTTGGAGTGGAAGCGTATTGAAGAAAACCAAGAGGGCATCGTAAGCCTCGATACGATGCTACGTGGGGTTTGCGATAAACACCGATTGATGGATATTTTCGAGAACTTCCTACTTTTTGATGATTCGAGTGGAGAAATCGTAAAAATAATGGCAAAAAACCATCAGTATATTGGTGTAAACAAAGCCATTAGCCAGACCAAAAACATTGCAGACCTCAACGGGAAACTCGGTGTATTTTGGCACACACAAGGCAGCGGAAAATCATATTCGATTGTATTTATCTGCGAGAAAATCCATCGAAAAATCGGTGGTGCATATACTTTTTTATTGGTCGTTGACCGCACTGAACTCGAAACCCAGTTGTACGATACGTTTTCGGGTGTGGGTTTGGTAAAAGACAAAAAACTCAAAGCCGAAAGCCGTGAGCATTTGCGAGAAATGCTAAAAGAAAACCATCGGTATGTGTTTTCGGTGATTCATAAGTTTTCGGTAAATCCCAAGAAAGAAACTGAGTTTCCGCTCATTACTGAGCGTTCAAATCTGATTGTCATTTCGGACGAAGCCCACCGAACCCAAGGGGGTATTTTTGCCCGAAATATGCGTTATCATGGCATTCCGAATGCTTCTTATTTGGGCTTTACAGGTACGCCCCTCATTGATGGCGAAGTAGAGCAAACCAAAAATATTTTTGGCGAGTATGTATCGGTTTATGATTTTAAACGAGCCATCGAAGATAATGCCACGCTCCCGCTCAAATACATCAATCGAGGCGAAAAATTGGCCATCGAAAACCCCGACATTGATGATGAAATGGCTGAAATACTCGAAAACGAAGATATTGACGATAACCAAAAGCGTAAACTCACCTATTTGTTTCAGCGAAACTACGTGGTGCTTACGGCAGAGGCTCGGCTCGATGCCATCGCCAAAGATTTGGTTTGGCATTTTAACGAGCGAGGGTATCAGGGCAAAGCCATGCTCGTAACACTCGATAAACCCACAGCCGTGCGAATGTATGACCTCATTATGAAACACTGGGCGGTTTATAAAGCCGAATTGCTGAATCAGATAAAAATCATTGATGACGAGCAAGAGGAACAAAATCTGAAACGAAAATATGATTTAGTAAATACTACGGAGGTGTGCGTGATTGTGAGTTCGGAGCAGAACGAAGTAAAGAAATTTAAGGATTTAGGGTTAAACATCGAACCGCACCGCAAAAAACTTGCCGACCCAACTCGTGATTTAGAACAAGAATTTAAAGACCAAAACCACCCTTTTCGTCTGGCTATTGTGTGTGCCATGTGGATTACGGGCTTTGATGCCCCCTGCGTTTCAACAGTCTATCTTGATAAGCCCATCAAAGGGCATACGCTCATGCAGACCATCGCAAGAGCCAACCGAGTATATGATGATGAAAAAGAAAACGGTTTGATTGTTGACTATGGCAATGTATATAAGCAACTCGAAAAGGCATATTCGGTCTATGGAGAAGGCGATAAAACCAAAGGGGGCGGCGGAGGTGGAACCACCGAAAAACCACTCGAACTACTTGCCGAAATGGAGCAGGAACTTGCCGAGGCAATAAAACTAACAAGGGGATATTTATCAGAACTTGGCTTTGAATTGGCACAGCTTTTTGGCATAAAAGCCATGAAAAAACTGGCTATGCTCAAGAAAGCTGCCGATTGTGTATCGCTCAACGAAACCTCACGGGCATCGTTTGAGACCACGGCACGTTTGGTTTTTAGAAAATTCAAGGCACTTTACCCCGAAGAGCAAGTAAGAAAATATGTGGAAGAATACAATGCCATCGAGGCAATATATACAACACTCAATAAACGAGTAGCCGATGCCGATGTAACAAAGATTATTCGTCAGTTGCAGGAGGTTGTAAATGCTCATATTCTGATTGACCCAAACACCACCAATGAAGACGTAGTAGTTGACCTCAGTAAGTTGGATTTTCAGAAACTAAAAACAGCCTTTGCCAAAACAGAAAACAAAAATACATTTGTATTTGATTTACAACAAGCCATTGAGCAGCAGGTAAATAGAATGCTACAAGAAAACCCATTGAGGGCGGAGTTTTATGAAAAATACAAAGAGATAATAGAAGAATATAACCAAGCTAAAAACCCCGAAGATGTGAGTAGTGCATTTGGTAAACTCAATGATTTTTTAGGAGAATTGACGGTTGAGGACGCACGGGCAATCAGAGAAAACTTAGACCAAGAGTCTTTGGCAATTTTTGATTTATTACGTGAAGGTAAAACGCTTGATAAAGAAGAAAAGAAAGCTGTAAAAAAAGTAGCTGTTGATTTATTGGCCAAACTGAAAAAAGAAAAACTAAAAGTTGAGCGTTGGCGAGAAAGCAGAATGGTAACGGCCCAGATAAAAACAATGATTTTTGATAGTTTGCAGTGGCTACCACCGAAAGTATATAGCGACCACGATTTGGGCGAAAGAACAATAAATGTATATCAGCACGTATATGCCCGCTATGGAGCAGCGGTATAAAAATTAGTAAAAAGAATAGCTAAATGAATCAATTGGTTTAATTTTGATGGTAGTTTACTATATTTGATAAAAATTCAATCAGACAAATGCTTTTAAAACAACTTTCACTCCGAAACTTCCGTGGACTTGATGAAACATCAATTAGTTTTATTAATGATACAGGCAAACCTCGCCTCCAGACATTGCTTTTGGGAGAAAATGGAACAGGTAAAAGTACAATTCTAAAAGCAATTGCCTTGATTGGTGCTGGAAGTAATTCATTAAGCGAATTGCTCGGCAACCCCGATGAATGGATTAGTTTTGGCGAAAATTCTTGCGAAATCAAGGCTGTTTTTATGACAAAAGAAAAAAAGCCTAAAGAACGAGAAATAAGTCTGAAAATAAACAGGGGAGATTCGATAAAAGATATTTTGGTAAATAATACTGATTCGCTTGATGAGATAGACCGAGCCTTATCACATACCGACCGTAATTATTTTATTTTGGGTTATGGGGCTTCTCGAAGACTAAATAAAAATCAGAGTTTTAATCAACCGAGTAGTTTTTACAACAATGACCGCTCGGCAAATGTAGCCACATTGTTTAATTCTGATGCTAACTTGTACCCGTTATCGGCATGGGTAATGGAGCTTGATTATAGAAGTGATGGCGAAGCTCTTGAAAGCATTAAAAATGCACTCAACGAATTTCTAATCAACATAAGGTTTGATTCGATTGATAAACAACAAAAAACATTGCTATTTTCAAATGGAAAAGACTTGATTCCGATTCATTTACTAAGCGATGGCTACCAAAATGTGAGTGGTTGGATTGGCGATTTGCTCTATCGGATTTTTAATACTTTTGGAGATAGACAAAATCCGTTAATGACTAATGGTATATTACTGATTGATGAAATTGACCTTCATTTACATCCAACTTGGCAAAGAAGACTTTTGGGATATTTGAAAACTAAACTGCCAAATTTCCAAATCATTGCTTCTACACACTCTCCACTCACAGCCCAGCAAGCTGGCGAAGGAGAACTAATAGTTCTAAATCGAACCAAAAATAATCAAATTGATGCCCAACTTTTTAAAGGAACACCCAATAAAATGTTGCTGCATCAAGTGTTGCTATCGCCTATATTTGGTGTACAGTCTGATGAATCTTACGAAACGGAGCAACTAAAAAACGAGTACGAAAACCTTAAAAACAGAAAAGGTAGCAAGGCACAAGCTGATAAACTGAGTAAACGGATTCAGGCGATTCCGCAGGTAACACGTACAAATATGGTTGCAGATGCTGGTTTGGTTGATTTGTTGAACAAAATAAATCAAGAATTACAGCAATGATAGCATTGGAGCGAGTTCGAACGGCAGATAAAGTGCATAAAAATTTCACAGGGGCAAGGCGAGTTGCTTGGAATAAAGAGTTGTTGATACGGCAAAAAGAAATTTTGGCTGGTAAATTTGAAGCACATAATTTTGTTCAAAATAGGTGGAAAGTAGCCAAAGAACAACTATTTGCCGAATCAAGTGGTAAATGTGCTTACTGTGAAGCCGATACGAGAGTGGTAAGTCATGGAGACGTTGAACATTTTAGACCTAAAAGTAAATACTGGTGGTTGGCATACTGCTATGATAATTATTTGGTTGCCTGCCAAGTTTGTAATTCAGTTTATAAAGGTAATGACTTTCCATTGTCTGATGAGTTAAAGGCTTTATCACCACCAACTTTAACCATTTCAACAACAAATCAAGAAATTGATTTGTTAGCTCTTACTATTAACCCTGACCCCATTGATAATAGTGGATTAAAACTAACAGAATTCGTAAAAGCCTATCATATCGAACGTCCTCTTTTACTTAACCCTTACTTTGATGACCCATCAGAATATTTTGCTTGGGAAATTGATGCTGTCTTAAAACATATTATCTTGATTCCCCAAAAACCAAAATACAAACCTTACATTGAAGCTGCAGAAAAATACTATGGTCTGAATCGGAAAGAATTGAAAGAATCAAGGTATTTTTTTTATGAAATCTATAATACACTTTATCAAGTATTATTTCAAAATATTGATAGAATCAGTGAAAATACTCGTCAGCAAATCGAAGATAGAATCGTAAAAATGAAAGATAAATCAGCACCTTTTGCTGGCATGATTCGCTATTTTGATTTGAAAAATCGAGGATTTTAATCGGTAATGTACTCAAAAATAGTTGGTGGAAAATTTGCGAAAAGGTATTATATTCCCGCACTAAGTCGAAGAGGAAGTTTGCTCTGGTGGAGACCAACAAATCAGCAATAGACTTGGCGTTTAAACGACAGAATGTAGCTCATTAACTGGGCTACATTTTTTTATTCTGTCGGTATACGATATGGCTAAAAAAACTCATTTTTTGTTAGAAAAAAAGATGTACCACTTTATGAAGTTTTTACGATGTTCGAGCGATAAACCACGATGAACATCTAAGTGATTTTTAAGGTGAGAAAAGAACCCTTCGATGCCATTGGTGGTCTTGGGAATAGCACCATCCTCCAGAAAATAGAACATATTTGGAATGGCTGATTTGATATACATATAAGTCCTTCTGAGTAACTTATGGGTGTACCAGTATCTATCAGTATTTTGATTGAAAGATTTTTGTTGATAGAAAGACTTGTGAGTTTTCTCCCAATTCTTAAATTGATTTAACCAATCAGCTTTGTCGTTATGGGTGGTGATTTTACTAATCATCAAGACCAACTTTCTGAGGTCTTTAGCTGGCTCATGTTTCGGACGTTTTGTAAGCCAAATCAAGCTCTGACGCTGTAAATGAACTAAACAACGCTGTATTTTGGTCTCAGTCAATACTTCTCTAATAGCTTTAAGCGTTCCTTTGTGTCCATCAACTGTCATGCTATCAATCTTCAAGCCCAATCGCAAAAGATTCTGCAAATCCTCTTTGATTTCTTCATATTTTTCATCCTCACTAAAGCGAATCAACTGCGTATAATTACTGTAATGGTCTTGATAAGTTATCAAGCAAAATTGCTTGAAATAAGTCCCATCCATTCGCATATGTAAGGTGCGTTTATTTTGAATTTTCAGTATGGGAGCCTGAGCCAAATACTCATAAAAAAAACGTTGAAGGCTTGCCTTACTATACCCACTTTCTCTGCTCAAACTTTGATAGGTTTGGCGTTCTAAAATCCATTTCTTGAACCATACAAAACGGTTTTGAAGGCGTACATCTTTGCGTTGTTCGCAGTACAAAATTCCACAATTTTTACACTTGTATCGCTGCTTCCCAGCTTGCTTTCCCCACTTGATACTGCTCTGATAACCACAGGCCCAGCATCGCTTTTTTTTCTATTTTCATGAAACAAAAAATGATTGATGAAACTAATTTCATCAATCATTCAAAAAATACAATACAACTCGCTGATTATTAGTAACTTATATTTATTATTTGTACATTTTACCAACTATTTTTGAGTATTATACCTTTAATCTAAATCTAATTTATCAAGAATCTGTTGTTGCCATGTAGAATATTTTTCTGGATTGCTCAAAAAATACGCCCATGCTTCATTTAAATATTTAGAAATTGGTTTTTCAAATTTAGAGCATTGAACCCTGTAGCTATTCAAATTGTAATTTCCACATGCTATAAATATTTCCTTTGCAAGTTCTTGCAGAATAGTATCAGGAAAAGCCCAATCGTAGTATTTACCTTTACTTTTTCCTTCAATCAGTGGAAGCCAATAAGTATTAATATTAAAAATTGATGTTGCTTCACCAATCTCGTTAAGCATTGCACATACCCCTCTCATTCGAGCTTCATCGGCTGGATGGAGTTCAGAGTTTATTTTGAAAAGATTTTGTTCTAAATCATCGTCATTCTCATTTGAACTTAAAACAATTTTTATGTGAGTATAGGCATAGGCTGGTCCAATAAAGTATGTGGCTATCATATCGCACAAAAACTCTTCCAACCAATTCTTTTCTAACCATTTTATCTTAAAATCATGTAATTGCTTGGCTCGTTCGGGTTTATCTTTATTATTTGCTTCTTTAATCTGTGTAGAAAAATAATTATCAATTTTTGCTCTGGTTTGACGAGTGAACATGAAATATAGCGGCTCATATTCATAAGCAATAAAATGCCCTTTTTCGTGATAACAGTCTGAAAGATTTAATAAATTTTTCTCCTCATTAGCAGGAATACCTAATAAAAGAGGTGGTTTTGCCCAAAAATACTTTTCGAGCGAAAAAAAAGAAGTTACGACAGGTGGTTTTAATATTTGTCCTGTTTCTTTGTATATACGGTTTACAATTTTTTGGAAATACACCTCGGTTGAACCATAATACTTCAAAACAAAGAAATAATCTTGCTCAATAATGAAAAATTCTTCATTACAGGTTTTGTAGCGGTTTAAAAGGTCATTTCTAAATCCAAACTCTTCAATCAAAAATTCTTCTTTCCGATTAATTACCGCTTGAACTTTAATTTTCAAAGACGCTAATTTTTCTATTCCAGTTTTTTTGTAGTTGTGGTCTATTTTTTCATTGAATTTATGCTTAAAAAATGATTTATCAAGTTCTGAGATTCGGTGAAGCAATTCATAGAAAAAACCTAAAATAAATGAGTTCATTAGCGGCGGTTACTTATTTTTCTAAATAGACTTGTTCTTTGTTGATTCACGACATTTAAAAGATTACCTAAAACCTCAAAGTTATTTTTTTCGAGTGCATTTCCTTGTTTTATCTTTTGTTTAAGATTCGCTACTTCTTTTTCGCTAATTTTTGCTTTTAAGTTCAATAATGTTTCTGAAGACACCATATCATCTAAAAAATCAACTATTTCATTTTGTGCATCTTCCAGTTCTTCTGGCTGTAGTTTTAAAAAAGGGTATTTTTTATATGTATTCGCATCAGCAATAAGGCTTTGCTTTTTTAGTATCATTAAAGCCTCATTTAGTTTTTCAGACATCGAAGCCGTTTCTTCGTAGTCTTTCATAAGATAGGTTGTTTCGCTCATGGCCTTATTTTTTAGATGCTATCATCATTTACAATTTCTTCAAATGTTTCTTGCTGTATAAAATCAAGAGGAAGAAGATTTGTTTCCTCTTCTTGATTATTCCAGTTTTTCTCACCGTGAGCCCACGAACCCAAATAAAAATCCAATAGTTTTATAATTACTGGCAATGAGTTTGGTCTATCAGGAGCAGAAAATGCTAACATAGTTTGTGAAAACAAATCTTCCAAAATCTTATCAAAGTTGGCATTTCCTGCGACAAAAGTATAATGAACAGGCTTTGCTGAACCTCTAATGTCAAACGGAAATCCCGTATTGAACATAAATGCTTCTTCAAAATTTCTGCCTAATCGTTTAATTGTTCCAATGGTTGGTAATTCGTATTTTCTTTCGGGGGTTGCCGATAAAGAAGCTCTCAAAGGTACTGCACTATTTTTGTGTAAATCAACAACTGCCCACTTGAAAGTATCTTTATTTAGTAAGTTTTCGGCAGAAAAGTGGTCAATTATTTGTAACACCGCTTTCTCTTCTCCTCCGTGGCTATTACCATCACGCAATAAGACCATACCATTAGGGTTCGGACAAAACTCTTTGATATGCTCTCTTAATGTCGGTTCTATGATTTCTAAAATTTGTTCAGCCGATAGTTTTTCAGCTCTGGAATGTTTGTCTTTCAGAGGAACGTCTTTATATTTTAAATATATTTTACCTGCATTTTTATAAAGAAACGAAAAACCAGCATATCTATCATGTACATCAATACCTACATATATATCATAATTGAGGTTTTGTGCCAAAGCATAAGGAAACATAAAATTCAAATTGAGATACTCAAGAGCCAAATAAAACAACTGGTTTTCAAAGCCATAGGCTGTATCAACTACTTTATAAACGAATTCATTATCTTCCATAAAACCTTCGTAGTGTCGCTCTAATTCACTATACGAAACACACTGAAATTTCAGTTTTGAAGAAAAGAACCCATTTTTTAAGCAGTTATGCAACCTGTTCAGGCTCTCATCATTTTTTGAATTTCTTCTTTTTGAAGAATATGGACTATCTGGTATTACAAAAATAGCACATCCTTCTCCTACATCTTCACTCAAAGCTGCTTCTTTTATTAAATCTACTTGTCGTTTAGCTGATAAATTTGGTCTATAATCGTACTGAACAACTTTTGTAAAACCATTGAATGTGTTGGCTAAGTCTTTTACTTTTTTTGTAAAATCCCTTTTGAATCCATCAAAAATGCCCTCAATTACTTCATAATCAGCCGAGTCTTTTGGAACAAACAAATACTGTGGGTCGAAAATGTCTTTTCCTAAAATACCATTTTTCAGAACACCTAATCGACGTTTTTTGCCTAAGTCTTGATTGATTAACCCTGTTTTATAATCATATAGATTCAATTTATGGTCATTTGCAAACAGCAAATCTTTTGATTTTAGCACCTGCAATTCCTCTTGCTTAGGTCTAAAATCAACGTTAATGAATTGACCATTATATTTAATATTTTTAAAATAATCAAAGACAATTTGGTTAATATTTTTGAATCTTCGATAGGTTTTCAGGATAGAAGTAGAATGCAAGCTCTGCATCTCTGCATCTTTGGTGGTATATAAAAGATAGACCAATGATGAGGCACAGTGTTTTGGAGGACCTTGTTTTCTTTTTCCAGGGTTGCAATAAATAACACTAACTTCTTCTGGATTTAATGCTGTAATCTTATTTTTATGATGCTTGGTTTCGGTAATTGTATATTCCTCGACCGTTCTTTCATTGAAGTTTTTATCTATAAAAGTTTGGTTTGAAATAGATTCTCCGAAACCCAATATTTCTATTGGAAACCAATAATCACCAAATTTTAATAAAGCTTTTCTACCACGAGTCGAATTAGTGTATCTTCCTTTCATTCGCTCTTTATTATGAATAGTAACGCTTTCAGAAGTTGACGATTTAGAGATATTTCTGTGGGTAACATCAACGCAAACATGAGCAAGTTTTTTCCCTTCTGGTACAATCCTAAAAGTAAACCCTTCCAATACATCAATATTGGCATTGGGAATATTTAATAAGGGTTGTTTAGGAAACAGTTTCCCTGCTCCGTCTTCTATCAAGTTATATTTTTCTTTAATCTGCTTTCTGATTGCAAACTCTAAAAACTTTTCAATCAAATTATATTCTTCATCACTACAATTATTGAATTTCAAATTAAAACTTGGTGCATCTTTTGGGAGTTCAAGTTTAACTCTTCCCATTTTCCCTAAAAAAATGTCTGTTTCAAAAGTTTTATCAGACGGAATTGCTACATACTTTCTGCTATTCTTTGTAATAATTACAGCCGGACCATTGGTTAATGAACCGATTTTATACGCAATATTCATTAAATCAGTATAGTACAGGTTCTCTAAACCTATTATCTTGTTGATAGATAGAGGCACTAACTTATACGAAAAATTAATTTCCGCAAGATTCCTAATCGTGTAAAGTGTTTGCGAATTCATCTGTGAGTGATTTAAAATATGCGGCTTCATCATAATTATGTTTACTATTTGTTAAATGCGTACACAACTCATAAAATTTACATAAACTACATCCATGTCCCTCGGTCTGTTCATATTTTATCATAGTTACATAGGAGGGTTTATCATCTTTTTGCCTGATTAAGCTAATATCTCTACTATTTAAAAAGATATGGTCATAGACATTATTGGCAATATTTTCATTAAATGAATGCTGTTTTATTGTACCCTTAATAAGATTTACTTCAAAAAGCGAAATATGGTCATAATCAATTTTTCTTGGATTCTCTCCTGTTTGATTTCTCTTCTTTCGGTTTTCATACGCAACCAAACCAATAATTGATAGTTGACGAGAGTAATCGCTAATCTGGCTTTGTGATACTTTCCAATCAATAAATGTTGCACCCGATACTCGTAAATCAATTTGAGGAAAAACGTTGATGTTATCAATGGCAAATCCTGTATTAGTAATATCTGGCATTAACCAATCTTTATTATTACACAAATGCTGATACAATGAGACATTTGTGTTAAACATCTTAATTTTGGGGAAATTCAAAATTGCTAATCGAACCTTTTCATAAACTTTTCCTATTTCAGATTCATCATAAGGCTTATTTAATTCATGAATATCTAAAACACAATACTCAATATCGCCTTCTGTTTTGTTTGAGCTTTCATAAAGTTTGTTAGCTGAAAAATCAAACTGCTTTTTTCCTATTTCAACTGCTAAAGCGGCATATTCATCAAAATTAATTTCAAGACCATCATTGATAGCAGGTATTAGTATTTTTGATATGAATTTATCTACAATATGCCCCGCCCACATATCAAAATTCATTGAGTTTTTGACAAAATAGGCTCTTTTCCTTAAAGGGTCTTTTGAGATAGAATTTGCTAAGACACTACTCAAATAATAGAGTCTACGGCATTGAAAAAAACAATTGCTATCAGAATAACTCCATTTCATTTCGATTCTTCCATTATTTGTCTTAGGTCATCTATATATTTATCTTTAACCTCTTCTGTATAAATATTTGAAGATGTTTCTTTTTGAAAAAACCGTCCTTCACTACCTTTTCTGTGCATTGCTACTGATAGTGCATTATTCGTTTGGTTTTTAAATAATTCAAAAGTTCTATTGATTGCCTGCTCAACGTCATTGAATGTTAGTTGAAAATCATTCAATAATTTCTTCATTATTACTATTGGTACTTTGTTAGGAATAACCTTATCTGTCAATAAATCCGCTATTAGATTAGGAGCAACGCCAAGTTTACTCGCCAAAGTATCAATTGATAGTTTTTTTAGCATCAACTTAGACGAAAATAAACTACCAAGACTAACAGGCTCGAAAACCAATTTTGAAAACAATAACTCTTGTTTAAATTTAGGCATTTCGTTAATAATCTCTTGACTATCAACTTGTCTTCGAAGCGTTTCTAAATCAACCTTATCGGTTAAAATCAAGAATTTCAAAGCTTGGTCTAATTTACTATTGCTTGTCATATTTCAATCTGATTATAAATCTTTATCAATTTCTGTTTGGCTCTGAATAAACTTACTTTTAGATGATTGTTTTCAACATTTAACAACTTTGCTATCTCATCATAAGTAAAATTCTGTACTTTCAGCAGGAGTAAGTCCCTTTCAATAGGGTCTAACTTATTAAGCGATTTTTGGAGTTTTATTAGATTTTTACTTTCAATTTCTTCATTTAAAAAATCTTCAAATGTGCTACTCTCAATTTCAAAATTTTCCTCATTCTCTTCTCCGTTCAAATCATCAAATGAAACAAAGTTTATTTTTTCATCTTTTAGTTTTTGTTTATTATACGATTTCTTTAAATTATTTATAAAAATCTTGAATAGGATATTGTCAAAATGTATCTGCGATTCAATCTTATAATTATTAATATTTGATAGTACATCATTAAATGTATTGTAAATCACGTCCCAAGTATCATCTTCTGACATCTTCCAAGATTTAATAGCATAGTTATACCACTTTCTACCATATTGCTGATAAATGGCCTCTAAGCCTTTATTCCTATCGTCTGAAATAAGATTAAGGATTTCTGTGTATGTCTTTTTTTGAAAAATCATATATGCACCTCTCTATAATGTATTATCCAATTAGGTTACAATATAAAAAGAAAAGAAGTATTATTTTTAATTATAGGGGAATATCCCGGCACACTGCCACCGTCAAATAAACAATTTTTGAAAGAAAATTAATTATTTGACTTGCACACAAAGGATCAACACAATTCCTATTCATTCTTCATTTTCCGCACCCGTTGCACTGGGAGCTGGTAAAATGAAATGAATAGAAATTGAGTTATTGAATGAAAGGAGAAGTTTTCCAAGATTTTCTCCCCTGCTCAGGTTACTGAATTTGTTCAACTGATACATACAAACCGACAGAATTTTGAGTATTCGCTTTTCAATATCTCTATACAGTATTATTTCCTCCTTCTACCAAAAATCATCAAAACAGCGATTACAAAAGAGAACAGCAAAATTGCAGTCGTTGGCTTTTTGACTGACAAGGGTAAACTTAGCTCATTTGTGCAGTTTGGGTATCCCGAAGGGAACCCTCCCAACTTCCGCATTTCGCCCTTGTCCGTCAAGCCCATGACTGCTTTTCATTTGGCGTTCTTTTTGCTTTTCGCAGTTTCGATAAGATTCTTGCCTACGAAGAAGGGAAATAACCTCTTCCGAAGTATTGAAAAAAGACCAAACATTGGTCGGCTCATACATCATCTATCTGAAAAAAACAGGTAATGAGATGGGAAAGAAAAAATGCGAAAGTTTACCGAACGCCAAATCATTTACAAAAACTTTTAAACTTTTACAATCATGTCAAACAAATCTCTTTCTATCAAATCTTATCAAACAGTTGATGAAACAAACGGTGAAGTTTTATCTATTTATCGCTATCTAACAGGAAACCCAAGAGAATATCGCTTTAATGGGCAAGTAGGCAAATTTTATCTTGATGGAAATGATATTGGAGCAAAACTCAAAATGCAACCGATTGCGTGGCGTTTCTTTGAAGAAAACCTTTTTGCGAGAGATAGAAAGGAAGAATGGGGCGAAGTATTTTTTATTGACAAAGATAATTGTGTGGCGGTTGTGATGTTCAATAATTCGAGTGTAAACAACCTCAAAAAAGTAATGCAAAGTATCTTTTATCGTGGAAGCCTTCAAAACCCTAAAACCTTTGCCGATTTTGTGGTAAATATCTCTTCTAAGGAAAAAACAAGCGAAAAAGGTAAATATTTCATTGCGGAGTTTGATATTGAAGATGCCGACCTTGAAAAAGTAAAAGAATACCGTGAGTTTGCTTTAGACCACCACATCTACCGTGAAGATACGTTGACACCTACGGCAGTATATAATAAAAGTTTGGTATCGGATACTTTCTTTTTACCACCAGTCCCGAAGGTTGAGCGATTAGACGAAGTAACTGAAACAATTCTAAACTAAGCATTTAGGGGGTGAAACTCCCCCTACCCTATTTTAATCCAAATTATAAATCAAAAGTATGGAATCAAATACACTCTCGTGGGACATTGTAGAAAAACCTATTTTCTCAAATGATACAGTTTTGACAAGTCATAAAGCCATTTTTAGAAACGATACCAATAAATTATTGAATGTAACCAAGCAAAGCTACACACCCACCAGCAACGAAAGATTTTTGGAAGTAGTTGAGCGAATGAACGAAATTACAGGTTTCCCGATACGTTGTTATGATGAATTTGAGGGAGGAAAAAAGGTTTTGGCATTTTTGGAGTGTACCGAGCCAATAAAAGTTTCGGGTTATGACTTCACTGATTATATGCTTATCGGCAACAGCCACGACAGCAGTACAGGATTTTTTATTGGCAATAGTTCGATGATGATTCGTTGTAAAAATCGTTTCTCAAAAATCTTTCGTCAGTTGCAAATACACCACACCAAAAACCACGACCAAAAAATTGAAGGTTTATTGAAAAACTTTGAAACGTATATGCAACAACGACAGTTGCTTTTTTCAAAAATGGAAGAAATGCAAAACGTTGAAATTGATGAATCAATCAAAACTGCTTTGGTTGAAAGATTGGTAAGAATGAGCGAAGAGGAAAAATTAGGGAATGAAGAATTGACTTCGAGAAAGAAAAACCTTATTACAAATATCAATACTTGTATCGAGAAAGAATGTATAGTTTTGGGAGATACCGCTTTTGGTTTAGTACAAGGTATTACCAATTTTACAACTCATGTACGTCGAAACCGTGAAAACGTTTTTGGTAATGTTCTCGGTGGGGCTGCCCGAATCAATGAAGAAGCATTTAGGTTTTGTGAGGCTTGGGTTTAATTCTAATCAAACCATTTTGAGCTTACAAAATGGTTTAAAACTTCATTTTTTATGCAAAACAATGTATTTATAAATAATTATCGAGCGTATCCAAGTATTTCTAATTCAGATTTGACCGAGTTTAAAAATTATCTTTTTGGCTTAAATCCATTCAAACCTTATAAGGCCTTTGCCTTTGGGTCTGTATTACATAGTAAACTATTAGAACCCCATTCGCCAATAATTATTCCGCAAGATGTTGATATTGATTTGATTGAAAATCTCATTTCAAGAATCAAACAAAACCGTTTTTGTAGTTGGGTTTTGAATGGAAGTCATAACGAAATGGGCATTCTATTTAACGATAAACAAACAAAGCTGCCATGTAAGGCCAAATTAGATTTGGTGTGTAGAAAAAATATCATTGTTGATATTAAAACCACCAGTCAGCGAAGTTACAATGCTTTTGTAAAATCTTGTTATCAATACGAATATGACCGCCAAGCGGCTTTTTACTTAGATGCTCATAATAGACAAACGCCAAGCAAAAGTTGTTTCTTTTTTGTTGGAGTGCAGAAAAAAGAACCCTATGATATTTTTGTTTTTGATGCACTTGCCCACCCCAATTTTATCAAAGATGGCAGAAATAAATACCAAATGCTTTTGCAGAAATGGCAAGAAATAGGAGGTATTCCAAACGGCTTTATTTCTCCCTCTTGGAACATGAATCTTTTGAAAAATGTAGCATAGAATTATATGAAATGGAAAGATGAAATTTTGAGAATGAATAACTCCGATGGGAGTTATCATTTTTTCAATCCTGCTTTGATTATTGATATTTTAGTTTGTGAAACAACTTTTCAAGTAACAACTGCCAACCGAGAGTTTTTCACATTTCCCATAGAATTAAATCAAAGCCAAATGGAAACATTTGTTGGTCAAAAATTGTCAAGGCCTTAAAAAAATTTCGTGCATTCGCACGATTTTTCTTGAATGAGAGGGGAATTTATGGCAAATTACTTTCATCCGAGAGTTTCGTAACAGAAAATTTTCGCCAGTAGGCAAAATATTTCCTATCTACTCAATCACCAATGAAAGAGGCTTTTGATAGCTTGGCACTGAAAAAGTTTTTCAAAACCGCCTCCGTTGTTTTGAAAAACACTTTCAATTGGCTTGGCTCTGAATTGAAATGGAATTAGAATATAATTAGGAAGGGTTACAATTCATGGCCTTCCTTCAAAAATTACAAGCATTGAAGGAAAAGGTGCTGAGTTTTTAGAATCACTAAACCTCAACCGCCCTTTGATGAATTTAATTTCGTGCTTATTAAGTACCCATTCGTGAAACCATTTGGTATCGGTTCGGGCTGGTAGTAAGGCAATAATTCTGCATCTACCTGTAATGACTTCTAAATGAGCTTTTCTTACCCATTTGCCAATTTCTCTTCCATAAGGTGGATTCATCCAGCACATTCCTTTCCACTCTTGTTTCAACCCATCAATTTCAGGAGTAAAAAATTCATTACACTTTGCGTTTTCAGATGTAGCACAAACATCTAACGTGAAGTTATATTGCTTATCTAATTCGTCAAAAAGGTCTTGCGGTGTTTCCCAATTGGTGGTTTTGCAACTAAAAATGGCTTTAATATTCATATTTCTTAAATAATTCATAAAAAAAGCAAAGCCAAAAGCCTTGCCGTTTCTAAAAAAATCCTAAAGTTTAAATTTTTTCACATCGTCAAAATCTCTTGTTGAGTTAGTGTTACACCTTCGCAATCATTGCCCAAGCAACTAAAAATATTTCCATCTTTGGTGCGTATTGACCTTAGGTATTTTTCACCACACGCACATCGGTAAACTCCTCGCACAAAACGGTTAGTCATTTTCTCAATAATTATTTTGATAGTTGTAATTGCTTGTTCATCTACCTTAATAAAATGGCTTTCTCCAATATAAGCATCCAGTTTTTTGCTATACTGATAAAGTTTTAAGTGCCTAAAATTAGCATCCATTTGTTTATCTGATTTCTGAAAATTGGTAATCAGTTGTAATGAAACATCTTCATCTAATGGCGAATTTAAGATAATTAAATGCCCTTCGGCTTCTTGTTCTATAAAGAATCCAAGGCTTTGAATTACTTGAATAAAGCTAATATAATCAAACGGGGGTGGTAATTGATTTTTAAATAATTGCATTTTTATTGTTGTTTTTTATTTTTAGAAAAGCTCAAAGTGAGCATGTACGTATGATTCATTGGCGTAAAATCGCCCAACCCAAAGCTCGTTGAAACATCAAAGTTCATTAACCATTTATCTTCTTTTAGTGAAAGATTTTGTAGCCCTCCACCTATTGTAAGTAACTTTCTATTTCCTTTACTTTTAGGGTCATTGAAGTAGCCTATCCTACCTATTAGTTTGTTGGCATGAGTAAATTCTAAGCCCGCTGAAATCATTATTTCTGATAACTCTTCACTAAAACCATTTGGAGCATCACTCAAGCTTGAAAAAATAGCAGCTAAACTACTGGTATTGTACAGGTTTTTGCCCTTAATTATTCTCCCTTCTGCACCATATAAAGGAGGTGTGGGAACTAACATTTTGTGAGCATCAAGATTTAAACTTATTAAATCTTTGTTTTGTATTTTTAGATTGTAGGCTCCTCCTAATCTAAAAATTGTTGATTGAAAATTGCCTTTTTTTTCATCTCCAAAACTAACTTTGGGTCCGATGTTTTGTATCACAGCAGCTCCATTGAAATAATGCTTTTTAGTTCTATCGCCTTGATAATAAAGACTTAAATCAGTATTCAATGTTGAGGCTGGACGAATATTGTATTGCCCAAATTGATGTTTTGGCAATAGGTGAGAATTTATGTATCGAAACGTCAATCCACCATTTATTTTTTTACTAAGTTTCATCGAATAGCCCGTTTGAATTGCCAACGTGTATGAACTAAATTCGCCATTAGAAACACCGTCATCATCTCTCAAATCAATTTTTCCGCCATCAAAATATTGGATGCCCCAATTAAAACTACTATTATTTTTGAGTTTGGTATAAGCATTGATTCTTGCTAAACCCATGTCAGCAATAATACCGTTTGCAATAGGATTATAAACAACGTTAATACTACTATTGCTTTCTAAAAATGGAATTTTTGCATGGTTAGTCATCCAATTTGATTCTGTTGGGTTTGTAGCAAATCCACCCATTCCTAAACCCAACGATTGGGCATCCGATGGGTAAAGTAAAAAATCTAAAGTCCCCAATGGAATACGACGAAGATTTACTTGACTATGTGCAACTATCGAAAAACATAAAAAAAATATTGATAAAAATCTCATAGTTTGCTTAATTTGATAAATCGTTTGACAATCCTTTCACCCGTTTCAGCTAAACTTAACTCGATAATGTATTCATCGCTTGGCAGATTTGATACATTGATTTGTAAAAAATCATCATGACTTTCTGCCCAGCCTTCATACAATCTTTGACCGATAATATTATAAATCTGACATTTTACACCAGTCAAACAAGCACTCGATTTGAGTTTAAGCCAATGAAAAGTTGGGTTTGGATAAAGTATCAAACCATCGAGTGATGGTTTTAAAACAGGCATTTCAATATTCGTAAACTTAGAAATACCATTTGGCTTCAAACATCGAAATTGGTATTTCAAGGTATCCGTTTGAGTAACTTTTATGTTTCGCTCATTGGTCTGCATAAAACCATCTTGCCAATAAACTTTTCCTTCACACCCTTTTACCAAGAAAAAAAATTCGACACCTACACATACTTTTTTATTTACATCAGTTCTAATAATTTCTCCTCGAAAAGTGTAATCAATCTCAAAATATGCTGTATCTGATGGGCATTTTTCCTTGCTTTGACAAACCGCTCCTACCCTATCAACTACGTTCTTAGTTATCAGTTCACCTTTTGAGAGAAACTTGCTTTGAGCATCAAACCATTGGATTTCTCCTGAAGTACAACCAGATGCAGTAAGTTTTAACAATTCTCCTTTTTCTGAAATGACTGGTATTATTTTAGGGGCAGGTAATTTCTTCCAAATTTGTATTTTTAGGCTACTTGTATCACTTTGGCAAATACCAGTAAAAGCCGAAAACCAAAGTCCCAGCAAAATCAATAATTGTTTTCGTTGGTTCATATTATTGCAGGCTAAACTTGATTTTCTTAGATTCAGAAATACCCGCAGAATCTTGACAATAAACTTCATATACACCACTGGTTTGTGTATTTACTGTAATACTCGGAGTTGTTTGCCCCGAATTCCATTTATAAGTGCCACTACAACCCGATGCCGTTAAAGTTACGCCTGTACCTTGGCAAACATCTGATGCTGAAGCGGTTACGCTGGGTATTGGCGAGGAAACTGTAATTGTGAAAACACCACTATAACTTGATGAACAATTTTGAGCGGATATACATCTTGCTCTATAATTGGTTGTTTTGTTCAATGTAACTACTTTACTTCCGCCTGTTCCATCATTCGTCCAAGTATTCGCACTTTCTTTTTGCCATTCTACTGTACCATTACAATTTGAAACCGACAATGTACTTGAACCATTGGTTAAGATTGTTGTTGGGTTAGCTGAAATGGCTGGAACTTGCGGACGAAAATTGACTTTAACCGTTACAGAAGCCGATTGCGATTGACCATTGTTAGGATAAGTACAGGTGTATGAATAGGTAGTTTCTGAATAAATTGGTGACGGTGTAATGCTACCTGCCGAATAAGTTGGATTTGCAACGATAACTGCTCCTGTTTGTGCAGTATTCCATTTAATAGTCCCCCCCGAACATCCATAAGCAGTTAAAGTTGTAGATTCTCCATCGCAAATGGTTTGAGGAGATGCCGTTGGAAAAGGTAAATTTTGCACATTAACCTTAATCGAATCTTTTGAACCAACACACCCAAAAGGAGATGTACAAAAAGCAGCATAAAACTGTGATTGATTAGGTGAAACCGTCATGTTATTCCCAGTAGTGCCATTCGACCAAGTAATAGTTCCATTGCAGTTAGCTGCAGTCAATGTAACTGCCTGGCCAACATAGATTGAATCTCGATTTTTAGTTAGAGTTGGTTTTGAAGGTAATAAACTGATAATGATTTTGAGAGTATCTGATGGGTCGGTTGACTGGGCAAATACCACATTTTTAAATGAACAGGCACAAAAAATGCCTATCAAAGCCAGTATTGACTTCTGCATAGATGAATCGGGGGTTTAATTTATTGAATTTTTATAGAAATAATTTTACTCGGTGAAATCCGACCGTTGGCAGTGCAACTGACAGAATAGGTAGTTGATAATGTGGGTGTAACAGAAATTGTATTCAAGGTCATACCGTTTGACCATAATAAATTTCCTGTACAACCACTGGCTGTTAAAGCGATGCTTTCACCTAAACATATTTCTGACTTAGATGCAAAAACGCTTGGAACAGGCGGAAGTACAATTACTTTAATTTTATCTGGTGTGCCTGTACAATAATTAGGCAATTGGCAAGTAACTGAATATTCAGTATCAATATTTGGACTTACTTGAATTGTGGGTTGCTTTGAACCTGTATTCCAAAGAAGTGCTCCTTGGCATGACGATTCTTGAATACTCAATGTAATCGTTTGTCCTTTGTAAATTGAAATTGAATCCTGATTTGGGAAAATGATTGGTTTGTTAGGCTCAATATATATCTTTTGTGAAACGATTTGAATGTTGTTGATTTTAGCTCGGATATAATGATAACCCGTATCTGTTGGCATAAAATTAACTTTTTCGTGTAAATCCAAATAATTGGTATTTGAAATAATACCGCCCGTAGATGTAAAAAAAACTTTTTGTCTAAATTCTCTTTTAAGTTCGTTATTGATATATAATCGTACAAAAGTACCATCGAAAGTAATTTTATAACGAGCATTTGAAAAATCTCCGTAGAGGGTTTCTTCTTCAATATCGCCTGAAATATTTATGTAACGAAGCTTGACATCATTGTTATGAATGAATCGGAAACCAAATCTTTCGCCCAAAATAATATAATGAGCAAAATCCCAGGTTACTAAATCAAACCCATTATGCTGATATTCAAATACAACTGGGTTACTTGGAGACACTACAAAGTATTTACGAGAAGTCAACGTAAAATAGTCTGCTCCGCCAAAATGAGATACCGAACCATCCGCATTAATTTTTCCTACTTCACGACGATAGGCATTGGCTCGTGTAATAAAATCTTCAGGTTTAATAATTTGCCCATTAACATAGAATTTACCTGCACTATACGGTTGGTTATCGGGAAAGTTATTTGGTAAAGCTGCAACCAATTTTGATAGGTTATGTGAGCCAATATTTGAAATCGGAACACATTGCTTAATTCGCAACGGTGTTTCAAGCCTTGATGCAGGCGAAAGCGTATCATCTTCGGCAATTCCATTTCCTACAAAATTATTATTGGGTGAAATACTCAAATAAGCATAATCTTCTTCTACTATGGTTGAATTTGAACGCAAGCTACCACACTCATCTTCTGCCCAAATAACATCTCCCACGTTAAAATATCCTTCTGGAAACCGATATACTCTCAAACCGTACGCATCAAACAGAACATTCGTAGCATTTTGAACATACTCCTTTCCATTAACAAAAATCTTGGTTTTACCTGTGGCACTTGAATTCCAAAAATTATTACATCCACTGGGGATATTGTAAATATAAAATTCTCGTTGTGTATTCAGAAAATCTTCACTAATTCTTATACGATTCACATCGGCTCTGAATAAACTTAGATAAATACCGCCCAATTCATAGCTTTCATTACCCACAATACAATTTTGTTGATAATTCGGATGTGATTGAATTGTCAAATCTGTATAGACTTCCGCTATTTGACCCGCTTCAATTGGTAAATCAAAACCATTTCGATAATTGATTTCTGTTCCATTGCCTATTGCAACACCTTTTGGCTTACCTACACAATCTCCGCCAATTTGACCTAAAACATATCCTATCTGCTTATTAGTATTATTTGTAATGGCGATTTTGTAACTACCACCAATTGTTGGAGCAATACTTAGTGGATTGATAGATGGCGATGAAGCATTTACTGTTACAGATTTATCAAATCCCGTTGCTATCGAGGAAACTCTTATGGTAATTGTTCCACTAATTCCGGTAGGAGCATTTATACCTGTTGCTTCCACAAGGATTCGTGGTGGGTTTGATTGTGAGTAGCTTGATGAGTAAAGAAAAAATAGGAAAAAAGAAAAGCATAGCCTCATAGTTTGATATAATCGAATTGTATATATTTTTACAAAAGTATTATATTATAATATTTTTTACAAATAAAATTTGACTAATGTACACTCAAACAGAAAGAGACGGCTTACAAAAAATACTGGAAATTATGCTTTATGCCTCCATTACGGCACTGTTTTTTAATATTTATGTCTATTGTTTTACATTTTTTGAACACATTCCAATCGTTACAAAGTATATATTAAAGTTTCTAAGTAAAGTCAATCAAACAACTTCTTTATTCCAGCATCATCTTACAAGTAAAATCCTAAGTTTTTTCTTATTGTTCTTCTATATTGCTGGTAGCAGAGGTGTAAAATCGAAAGATATTGACAGAAAAAAATCATTAAACAACTTGTTGATAGGCGTGATTTTGTTTTTTAGTATCAATATTATTTTTGCTATACCATTCTATGCTACCTATTTATCTGAAATTTGCTACTCAATATGCTCTGTATTAGGGTATTTTTTAATGATTAAAGGTGGGCAAAATCTCAGACGTTTAATCAACTTCAATATCAAAGACGATATTTTTAATACAGCAAGTGAAACTTTCCCTCAAAATATTGTTCGTCTTGAAAATGAATTTTCAGTCAATTTTGAATCAACATTTCAATATGATGGTAAAGTGCATAAAGGAGAAATCTCAGTAGTAAATCCACAACGGGCTGTAATGGTTATTGGTACACCAGGTTCGGGAAAATCATACAGTATTTTACTGCCAGCTATTCGACAATCTATTGCAAAAGGTTATACGCTATTTATTTATGACTTCAAATTTCCAGATTTGACATTAGAAACGTACGGTGCAATACTTCATAATTTAGATGGTTACGGAGCAAAAAGACCCAAGTTTTATGTTATCAACTTCGATGACCCCGAACGCTCTCACAGGTGTAATCCGATTGCTCCACACCTACTTTTAGAACAAATGGACGCTTATGAGTCGGCTCGAACCTTGATGTGTAATCTCAATCGCACATGGATTTCTAAAGAGGGTGATTTTTGGGTAGATAGTGCCATTAATTTTGTTACGTCAATTATCTGGATTTTGAAAATGATTGCCGATCGAAAGCAGACAGAATACCAAGCCAAGCAACTAACTAACCCTGATGTAGAGCCTGACCCACTTCTAAATATTTGTACTTTACCCCACGTAATCGAATTTGCCAATAGAAAATATGACGAAATATTGCCGATATTGGTGAGTTATCACGAAACAAGAAATTATGCCAAATCTTTCTATGAAGCATTTACTAAGGGGTCGTATGAGCAATTAGATGGTCAAGTTTCAACAACATTAAACGCTTTAGCACGACTTTCAACACCAACCTTATATTGGGTTATGTCTGGCAATGATTTTTATTTGGATTTGAATAATCAAGAAGACCCCAAAATTTTATGTGTGGGAAATAACCCTGAACGTGATAAAATTTATGGTGCAGCATTAGGACTTTATACTTCCCGCATGATAAAAACCATCAATAAAAAAGGAAGACAAAAGTTAGCTTTATTTTTAGATGAATTACCAACTATTTATTTGGGTGGATTAGATAAATTGATAGCAACTGCTCGCTCGAATAAAATAGCCACATGGATGGGTATTCAAGATTTTTCTCAATTAAAAAGAGATTATGGCGATAAAGAAGCAACCGTAATCATAAATAGTGTAGGGAATATTTTTTCAGGCCAAGTTACGGGAGAAACTGCCGAAAAACTTTCTAAACTTTTCTTAAAAACCAAACAAATAAAAGAGTCTTTGACAGAAAGTAGAAATGATTCGTCTATGCAATTTTCTATACAGGTATCTGACACTATCTATGCCGCTAAAATATCGAATCTAAGCCAAGGGACATTTGTAGGGCAAGTTGCTGATAATTTTGACAAGCCCATAGAAAACAAAACTTTTCATGCAAAAATCAAAGTTGATACCCCACAATATTCTTCACAAGAATTGCCAATCATCAAAGATTTTTCTATATTTGTAAACGATGAGTTTAGCAAAAATCACTCAAAAGAATCAACAAAAAAGTATGTAATTCAGCAGAATTATCATCAGATTATACAAGAGATTGATTGGCTTGTCCAAGAAGAAATGATACGAATTAAAAAAGATTTTCCCCATTTAATCAAACCCGATAAATCCTAAAAGTTTTAAAAAAATGCCCCGAAAGAAAAAAGATATTTCAGAAAAAGAAGAATTGTTTTATAAAGCATTCGTTTCTCTGATTCATAAACAAATTGATGATAAAATTATAGAAAATGCCGAAAAATGCAATCCAATCAGCCCAAAACAGATTGCACAGTTTGAGAAGAAACGTGCAGAATTTCTTGGCGTAAAATATTTAATTTATCGCCACCTTGCCAATGGTGGAGGTACATTGGCAACTTTAGTGCAAATTTTAGATGTTTGTTTTCAAAACAATGTGCCTGTGAGTGAAATTTTCACACCTGAAGCATTCAGAAAATTTAAGGAAAAAGCTGAATTAATTGCCATGAATCAAGAAACAGAACAGGAAGATATATATATTCCCGAATTTAGTGATTAAACCATCAGTGATTCAAGATATAATTACCAAGCAGATTAATATAGGGCAATGGATTAACAAATTGCCCATTTTTTTTTACTCCATAATGTAAATGTGGACCTGTGGCTCGGCCCGTTTTTCCTATAAGTCCGATTTTCTGCCCAATAACCATCATCTCCCCCACTTCTACCTCACTTATCGAAAGATGCCCGTAGAGTGTTTGATAACCATTTGGATGCTCAATAATAATATAGTTTCCTAAATACGTGTCATATCTTGATTCGATAATTATGCCATCTGCCGTAGCAAAAACAGGTTCATGCTCTTTGGCTGAAATGTCAATAGCTGAGTGAAAGTGCGATTTTCCACTCACTGGATGAACTCGGTTTCCAAAAAACGAAGTAACAAAATGATTTTGATTAGTCTCAATAGGAGAAATACACGGTATCTCATATTGTACTTTCTGTTCAAAATGATTGTATTTTTTTATTACTTCCGGGCCATCATTAAACATAACAAAAATTCTCAAACTATCAATCCTGTATTGTGCAAATAATGTATTTTGAAACATTAATAATATAAAATAATAATAATACTTTTGCATTAAATATTCTATGTTTATATTTATTATTTATGCAAACCTAAACAATCTAT